>CAZSGT010000065.1:0-7999 GCA_964606215.1 uncultured Lachnospiraceae bacterium | reverse complement strand
GTTACCTTGATGGTAGCTTTCTTGGTACTTGCTGTAACTGTTACATTTGCACTACCAGCTTTCTTACCAGCAGTCAGCTTAATGTTCTTGCCGGATGCACTTACCTTTACAACACTATCCTTGCTGGATGCTGCTTTTACGGATGTCTGATTTGTAGTTGCCTTTACAGTAACTTTCTCGCCTGCACCCATAGTAAGCTTGCCTGCAACCTTCAACGTAGGAGCAGCGGTAGGTTTTGGTGCCTCCGTAGGTTTTGGCGTCTCCGTAGGCTCTGGAGAAGGTGTTACATCGGGCAAATTCCCTTTCTTCATCAGGCTGATGTCAGATAAGGTGATAACGGATGCCGGTGTATCTATAAGTTCACCTGTCTCATCATCCTTAATCTGTCCCATGGAAATATAGAAGTCTGCAGCTCCATCATTTTCTTTCATGGTAAACTCGAATGTCACATCCTGTTCCTTATCTGCAGCAAGTACAATATCTGTACCGCCATACCAGTTGTAGCCGGTACTCATCACACCCGCTTTAATGGTTCTGGCTGCTGTGGATTTTGCCTTGAACGTAACTACATACGTCTCGCCGGCTTCCAGACGGATTCCGCTCTGCTTTAACTGCACGTTCCAGTCTTCCTCACCAACATTCTTGATATCGTACGTAACAGAACCATCTGCCACAGTTCTCTCTGCCTCTGCTCCAACCCAGTCTGCAATTGTCTGTGTCCACACAGTATCAAAATCTTCTGGTGAAATACCCGGAAGCAGATTCTTACCTGCAGGTACTGGCGGCAATTCTTCTGGTGCGTCAATCTTTTCCAAAACAATATCATCAATACATATACGATGCTTCTCGGTAATCTGCGTTCCGCCTACAGCGCCCATAGAGATGCTAAGTACAGACTCCAAATCGGTATCTTCCTTCATCTCGAATTCCTCTGAAAATGTCTGCCATTCACTGTTAAGCGCTGCCGTTTTCTGGATATATGGTGTCCAGTCATCATCATGCTTGCTTCCATCCCTCTGGATTGCATACATGAAATCTCTTTCTATAGATGATTTTGCTTTCAGGCTCAGTCGATACCACTGTCCTTTTTCCAATACAACGTTATTCTGTTTTAACTGAATCTTCCAGTCCTGGTCTCCTGTATTGTTGATGGTAAAGTCTGCTGCATTATCTTCTGTCAGGCTGTCTACCACGTAGCTTGCAGACGCAGACCCGTCAACATAAGGCTCATAGCCTGCAAATCCAGCATTAAAACTTCCGTTCTTAATCAGCGTATCCTCTACGATACGGATATTGTCCAGATAATAAGTACCTGGTGCAGTAATAGTAAATACGATATCCGTATTTTCTGCATCTTCCAGAGTAAACTTCTTGGAATAGTTCTGTTTTTCACCTGTCAGCTCCACGCTGGCGTCTATACCTGCCACCTTTACATCCAGGCTCTTTCCTTCTTCCCCTTCTGCATCAAAGCTAAGTGCATAATTGCCATCTGTTAATGCCAGTCCTTCCTGGGAAATCACAATCGGATTCTTCTCGGAAGTTCCCTCTGGAGCTACTATTTTTAATCTTCTGTCGCTGGCTGACTGGTTTGTAACGGATACCTGTGCGCCTTCATTCTTCTGGATATCCCAGAATCCCATGCGGTCTTCTCCCTCTTGGAAACCACCGTTATATACATAGTTGCCATCTGCCAGAATACTCTTGTTTTCGCCTTCCACAATCGGTTCATATTTCGTCTTTTCAACTTTTACGTTACTGATATGGATTGCTGCTGTGGAATCAAAGGCACCCATATTGAACTCAAGACGGCCAAATGCATCATCCTCATCCGTCATCCGGAATTCGTAAGTGTAGTTCTTCTTTTTTGTTGTCAAATCTACGGCATCTCCACCGCCATATACGGCCCAACCATTCTCTGGAACTGAAATTTTTGACATCATCTTTCTTTCATCGTCTGCATAAGCATCATATGATACCTTATACCATGCACCCTTCTGCATCGGAATCAGTGACTGTATTAACTGCACACTGTAGTCTACTGTTCCTGCATTGGTTGTGCTGATATGAATCGCATTATCTTTAATCTCTGCCGTTGCTTCCCCGCCATTTGCATTGAGGAATTTCCATGTGCCGTTTTCTTTATCCTCCACACCTTCATCTACCAAATCTTCTGCCTCTGCAAAATCTGCGTTGTTCACATAATTGCCATTTTTATCCGGCTCTCTCAGCTCAACCTCTTTAATCGGCCTCTTTACATCGCTGTCATCATAGCTGTCCTTCTGATATACCTTTACATAGTCCACAGAATAGTTCTGACTCTGGAATGTGGCATCGTCCGGATATGTCACCCAGCTTCCGCCAACTGCAAGGTTCAGAATCATATAGAATGGCTGGTCAAATGGAGCTGGGTAGGTAACAGTTCCCTGCCCTACTGTTGTAGAGTGCCAGTCACTTGTACGGTAAGTTTCCACTCCATCAATATACCAGATAAGCTCTCCTGGCAGCCACTCCAAACCAAAAGTATGGTAGTCATCTGCGAAGCTTCCCTCTTTCAGAGTAGTGGTTCCCTGATGCTCATTATGTGGGTTACCAAAGTGAATGGTGTTATAGGCTTTGTTTGTCTCCTGTCCCATAACCTCCATGATGTCAATCTCGCCACATCTTGGCCACTGGCCATACAGGTTTTCATCTGTAGGCATCATCCAGAATGCTGGAAGATATCCTTTTCCTGTGGGAACTTTCACCTTTGCTTCAAAATAACCATAAGTATAGTCCCGCTTGTTCTGTGTCGTAACACGACCGGATGTATAAGAATATGTTCCGTCTGCATTCTTGGTCTGAATTGGATGGATTTCCAGTTTTCCGTCTTTGACATAGATATTTTCTTTTGTATCCACATATTCCTGCAACTCGGCATTTACCCAGCCAGCCTCATGAAGTTCTACGTTCCAGTTATTTCTGTCCAGGGAGTCCCCGTCAAACTCGTCCTCCCATTTCAGCTTGTAATCGGAAAGATCAATTTGATTCGGTGTATTAATTCCTGCCCCCGTACTCGCTCCTGTCGCATCAACAGTCTTCGTCATCTTCACCTGACTTGCTGTACTTTGCTTTGCAGCGCTGGCGCCTGCCGGCATCCCTGGCGCTCCCAGTATCATGGAAAATGCCAGTACCACTGCCATACCCTTTTTAAAACGTCTCATTCGTACCATTCCTCCTTATTATCATTTTTATGAATTTAATTGTACTACTTTCATTTCTGGCTTTTATACTAAATTCATTTCAAAAATATCAAATTCATGTTATATTATGTACAAGGAAAAAACATTTTGCCATCCATCAGAAAGGAAGATGCCCTATGAATTTACGGGAAGAATGGTTTCAATCAGAATTAGACAAAGAAAATGAGCCTCCCCACCGTTCTCTGGAGGAAGAATATTCCTTCTATGAAGCCGTCAGCTCTGGCAACATAGATTACGTGCAGAAAAATTGTGATGAAAATACATTTATCAATCCAAAGGGGATGGGAATCCTCTCTACCAATCCTTTAACCAATATAAAATATCATTTTGTGGTGACTGTTGCCATGATTACAAGACGATGTGTGGCAGCAGGAATGGAATTAGAGCAGGCATACCGCCTCAGTGACTTTTATATTTTAAAGATGGACTCCTGTTCCTCCATCCAGACCATTTCCCAGCTCCACAAAGAAATGTGTCTTGATTTTACCGGAAAAATGCTTTTGTTGAAAAAAGAATCCGTAATTTCAAGACCCATTGTCCGGTGTATGGACTATGTCTATAATCATTTAAGCGACAGAATTACCATAAATGAGCTTGCAGAATATACCGAGCTCTCTCCAAGTTATCTTTCCAGACTTTTCAAGAAAGAACTTGGAATTTCAATTAGCGATTATATTTCCCGGAAGAAAATTGAAAAGGCCGAAAACCTGCTAAAATACTCCGACTTCACTTTTATTGAAATTGCCAACTACCTTGCTTTTTCTTCCCAGAGCCACTTTATTCAAACCTTTAGGAAAACAGTGGGATTAACTCCAAAAAAATATCGTGACCAGTTTTATCGTGCGTCCTGGTGACAGGTAACTCTGTTGTTTTCATGAAACCACTATAGTATTTTTGGACAAACTTCCTGTATTTTCTGGATTATGTATGTTGGTTTGTCTTATTTTTTAAAAATTCAATGATTTTTCTTGACATTTCCCACAACAAATCTTATACTTTAGCTATATCAAAAAATAGCACTATTATATCCTGCAATTGGAGGAAATGACTATGAAAACAAAACGAATCATTATTATCCTATTTTTTTTAATGGGAATTATTAACCTTCTTAACCAGGGAATTACAGCTCAAGCATCTGAAAAATCCAAGCAAATAGCAATTCAAAGCGACCCATATAATATTCAAAATCTACTTGATGATGACACTCAACAGATACCGTCTATAGCTTCCCAAAAATGGATAACTTATAATAATAAAATTGTTTATCCCGTTACTCCAAACTCCAAGGAATGGAAAAATCTAAGTTCACATGCAGAAATGGTAAAAGCCTGCACTATACCGGATGAACTGCTTGATAAAATATCTACACAGGAACTGCTAGAATTACAAAACTTATAGAATACTATAAAAATTATAAATTTCCTGCAATACCAGCCACCTCTGAAAATATATTAAATGATATTAAAAAAGAAACTAATATAGAATTCGACGAAACTTTAACAACCACTCTTAAAGATATCGAATTGTCCAAATCCTTGCAGGCTGATTTTAAAATCGTCGCAAACATCGAACTAGTCGAAGCATTATTGGTAAATGACATAGTTGTAGACAGGTGTAACAAGAAACAGTTAAATGAGATTGCAAACATCGCATCTGAAAAATATATTGAAAAATCAAACAATAAACTATTTTGGGGAAAAGAAAATTTCATTTATAAGGTCGCAAAAGAAGTAAATAATATAGATATTTTAGGAATCACAAACACTAAGAATAATCTTTTTGCCTCCACCAGTAACACGACTTATGTAACGACACCAAAAGGTACAAAAGTACCTGTCTATACTTCTTCATATGCTGGCGCACAATGGTCAAAAACAATTACTGCTGAAACAAAAAAGGAATATCCAAAAGCCACTGTTATTCGACCTGCCGATAACAGATATAATTGTCATTCGTATGCATGGTATAAACAAAGTACTGGTAATGTATACTGGATGCAAACCCCTGCTTCTTATTATAAGGATGGAAGTTATGAAAAAATTACAAACAAAGCTGATAGAGGCGCAAATAACAGAATAATATGGTCAAAAATCCCATTAGCACAGCCAATTATACACTCAGGTTATTTAGTTGGTATAAACAAAAATGGGTCATACAATATCTACTCAAAATGGGGTCAGGGACCGTTAATGCAACATAATGCAAAATATTCACCTTATGACGGCACCAGATACTATTATAAAAAAGCAAGCAAACTACCAGCATTAACAAGGAGACATCCAATATGAAAAACCACAAAAAAAATATAATTACCATGGCTGTTTTGATTCTTTTCGCCTCTGGAACAGCCATGGGCTTCAACATAATTTCTACAAATTCTCACAAAGAGGATACATCCAAACAGATAGCTGCCAAACCGGATATCCCCTCCATTGAAATTGATGGTAACGGCATCCGGAAACATGCCGAAAAATGGGATTTCTTTGTACACGATTGTAAAAATGGCCAATCTACATCTATTCAGCTAGATTATAACTATCCAGGGCAGATTCCTCATGGAGATGGTACTCCTGGTGCTGCACCAGACGTTATAAATTTGGAATTTGACGGCGAAAACTATCTCTGTCTCAAAAAAACATATAAATATCTGCTGGAACTGACTGGTCGCGCTCCCAACGCTGCAAAAAACACAACATACATTATTTTATCCAATGAACAATATTCTTTCAAAGATATCAGCAACAGTATATACAGCAGTAACTCCAACGACCAGATTCCATATATGCTGCTTTTCACCCGATAAGGACTTAAGAACTCCCGATTGAACTTCACATACACAATGAGATTAATTATCGGCAAAGCTACAGGAACATCATCACTGAATGCGACAGTAATGCCGGATGACAATCTGTGGAGTTTTTACGCCCATATATTCATTGATAGAAGGATAAAATACCATGCCTATATCAATATTCTCCGCTCTCCCCTGGAACAACTTGTCCAACTCCTGTCTCCCAAAATTCTCCTCAATAAAATCCTGAAACTGGCAAATCTCCTCCACTCCAAACATCATGGCATCGAGCCTTCTTGTCCCATCATCCACCTGTAATTTCAAAACGTTTCTGTTTTTCCCAAATATCCTTCCGCCGCTGACCTTGTAATGCTGTCCTGCAAACTGGGGTTTGGCATTTCCATTTCCGAAGGGTTCCAACAAACATAAATCTTCCACAAGTCCCTCAGATATATACTTTAATGGCAGTTTGGAATCGATGGTGACAACTGGAATAAAATCCTCCTCCGAAAGAGAAGTGTTCTCATTCAACCGTTTCCCAAACTCTGCCAGATTTTCATAAGGCATTGTCACTCCCGCCGCCATGGGGTGTCCTCCAAACCGGCTCAAAAGCTCTTTGCATCCCAGAATTTCCTGAAACATATTGTACTTTTCAATCGAACGCCCCGAACCTTTTATCTGCTTCCCGCCATCCTCTGTCTCTCCCTCTGCATCGGTAAATACCAGTACCGGACGATGGTATCTTTCTTTGATGCGTCCGGCTATGATTCCCGCCAGACTTTCGTGTATTTCCTCCAGATACAAAACCAATATCTTATCAAGGTTCCCTTTCCTGCTGCGCAGTTTCCCCAGCGCAAGCTCCACTCCCTGCTCCGTCATATCCTTGCGCACATCGTTGATATGTTTTAACCGTTCTGCCCGTTCCTTTGCCTGTGCCGCATCTGAACTTTCCAGTAACGCCAGCGCCTCCTCCATGGTGGACAGCCGTCCTGCCGCATTAAAACACGGTCCGATGACAAAACCAATATGATAGGAATCAATGGGTTTATCTGTTAAATCCGTCTGAAAAAGCAATGCCTGCAGCCCCAGATTTCCACACTGTTTCATCCTCTCCAGTCCTTCTTTTACAATGATGCGGTTTTCATCCTGCAACAGCATAACATCTGTCACGGTGGCGATGGCTGCGAAGGGAAGCCACTGCTGGCAGGTCTCCGGATTTTCTCCCGCCAGGGCAAACAATACCTGCAACAGTTTATATACCACCACCGCACCGCAGATTTCTTTCCATGGATAGGAACAGTCTGGCTGTTTGGGATTGACAATGGCGTCTGCCTCTGGATAGAGATACTGTTTTTCCCCGTCTCTTTCCTCGTACTGGACCTCATGATGGTCTGTAACCACCACCGTTATACCAAGGGACCTGGCATAGCTCACCCCGTCCATAGCTGCAATGCCGTTATCACAGGTAATGAGAAAATGGCTGCCACCGGCTGCCACCATATCCACAATGCGCCGGTTCAAACCATATCCCTCTCCCACTCTGTCCGGTGCAAATATTTTTGCCTTCCCACCCAGATATTCGATTCCCTGCTTTAAAATAAACGAAGACATCACTCCGTCCGTATCATAATCCGTAGCAATAGATATACATTCTCCCGACTGAATTGCCGACAAAATATACTTTGCCGCTGGCTCTGCATCCTTTAACAGATAAGGGCTGTGACAGGCATTCAGCGTTCCGTGAAGATATTCTTCTATCTGGTCTGGCTCCGTCAGCTTCCGGTTATATAAAACTTTTACGATTAAGGGGTCTATCCCCAATGTTTCACCTAAATTCTTATAGTCCCCCGGAACATTTTTTAATATCCATTGTTCTTTCATTTGTAGCCTCCATGTTGCGACTGTTTTTTATCATTGTATCATATCTTTTTTGTATTGCACTATATTTTTTGGTATACTGGATTTAGAT
>CAZSGT010000064.1:0-8044 GCA_964606215.1 uncultured Lachnospiraceae bacterium | reverse complement strand
CAATATACCCTGCCATATAACTACAGCGGGATTTTTCCAGTATAAACTGTAAGTATTCGCTATCTTCTTTTGTGTAAGCGTTATCGTTCAGATAAAACATCGCACCTGCATCCTCTGCACGATTCAGCTCTCTCACAATCCAAGATGTCCGTTCACGTTCTTCCATTATTTCCTCCATTTCTCCCACAGGTATCTGCATCAAGGTACATTGTGATACGTTATAAATGCAAATAACCATATATATTTGTTTCGCGAAAAACAACCATCCCTTATTTAAAACTCAGTCAGAACCTTATTTCTTTTGGATTATTGATGATAAACCAGGAAACCGTATGCCCGAAAAATATTCAGAATAAATGCAGGAAATCTGCCTGAATGAAATTTTCCGTCTGCCGCATTCGGTCTATAACATCCCGTGAGGGTGGACAACCCCGCCGGTCTGTAACAAATATAATATATATGGATACAATACAGTCATCACACACTGTCTGCACCGCTAGAAAAATGAATAAAGACATCCTTAATCTATAAGAAGATTTTCTTACCACGCCCCTTTCTCTGGGCTGGCTGTCTTTCAAAAGCTAGTATACACTATGCCCGTATAAATATCTATTGATGATATCACCAAAGATTTTGTTTATGTTTGTGAATTATTAACAATAAATGGTTTTTGGCTATTTGTTTGACTTTTGTTGTAAATTCTACTATACTAGAATTAAGTAGACGCTTTTTTAGCATACTAAGATAGTCCACGGTATTGCATTCGGAAAGGATGTGACGTTTTATGAAGATAGAAAAGATAAATGAAAATAAATTCCGTTGTATTTTAACAAAGCAGGACTTGGACGACAGGCAAATCCGCATCAGCGAGCTGGCATATGGTACCGATAAGGCAAAAGCGCTTTTCCGGGACTTAATGCAGCAGGCATCCTTTGAGTTTGGATTTGAAGCTGACGATATCCCTCTTATGATTGAGGCGATTCCAACACCCTCAGAGTCTTTGGTATTGGTGATTACCAAGGTTGAGGATCCGGATGAGCTTGATACCCGTTTTTCCAAATTCTCCCCGGAAGAGTCTGATATGGATGAAGAATACGAAGATATTGACGCCTATGCAGATGAGATTCTCAGCCGTTGTGGTGATGAAACCACCACACTTTATGAAGAGGACGAGGAAGACGACGAAGACTGGCATTCCACAAACATGGATGATACTGCCACCGAAGAGAATGACGATTTCATTTCTCTTCCCAAGGCACTTGGAATGGAACAGCCAAAGAAGCACTACAGCAAACCAGCCACCGAGAGCAAGCCTATCAATATTATCAAGGTGTTTATGTTCCCTTCCCTGGAAGACATTATCACTTTGGCAACCAACTTCGTTTACTCTTACCGTGGCAAGAATACTATATATAAAGATGAAACTTCTGGCAATTACTATCTGGTCACCGAAAAAAGCGACCATACGCCGGAGCAGTTCAATAAAATCTGCAACAGCATTTCCGAGTACGGTAAACCGGTGCGCACCACCTATGCCAGTGTTTCTTACTATGAGGAACACCTTACCGTCATTATCCGGGATAAGGCACTGCAGATTCTTGCAAGCATATAATCTCCGCACGAAACGAACATCCAGTGGATGTTCCGGGCACTTGCAAAGCATATTTATTGACCAGGAAGAATTCCTGTCCGATATAAAAGGGAAGACCCTTTATCTTAAGGAGTCTTCCCTTTTTGTTACCTTTTCAACCACTATAAACTTTAATATGTTATGCCTGTTTTTCAAGATAATCGTTTAATGTCTTTGTCAATTCTTCTGCGTCCATACCATGTACAGCTGCTGCCATTTCCAAACTTTCACCCTGTGCAGACGGACATCCGATGCAATGCATTCCGCATGCCATCAATACCGGACCAAGTGCCGGATTTATATCTAAAATGTCGCTGATAATCATAGATTTATCTACTTTTTCCATAGTAATTCCTCCTATACTATAAATGCTATATTCTTATTGTTCCAAAAAACATACATATTATAATGCAAGACAATCATTTCGTCAAGAAAAGGGTTCATCTGCAAAATCCATCCCACGTCCAAATCCCCTACAGCAAGAAATAGCACTTGTAAATCTCCTATAATTGTATTAGAATGAAGAGGAATATAATTATCAAAAGGAGGACGTTTACTATGGCATATGTAATTAGTGATGAATGTGTAAGCTGTGGCGCTTGTGCTGGCGGATGTCCAGTAGGTGCTATTTCTGAGGGAGATTCTCATTTCGAGATTAATGCGGATGAGTGCATTAGCTGCGGAGCTTGTGCTGGTGCTTGCCCGACAGGTGCTATCTCAGAGCAGTAAAATCCACATACGAACATAATAACATGCAATATTCAACTGCGGCGGGTCATTAAAGACGTCTCGCCGCAGTTTGCTTATTACTCAGTGCGCCATTGTACCTGTAAAAATGCGGTACAGCGGATACACCGTCAGATATCTCATAAATGCAAACCCCTGCATATACAATGCCAGCGGCACCACAAACACCAACGCCCCCATGACAATTGTCTGCATAAAATTTTTTCTCCAGCAGGACAAAAACAGCACCGCCAGTGCCAGGAGACTGCACACAAAAATCTGTACCCCCACCGCCGCCAGCACAAACAGCCAGATGGGAACATTCACCGGCAGGCTCTGATATTGATAAATGCTGTGAATACTGCTGCCCACATAATGAAACGAAAAATCTTTTCCCAGATGCCACCAATGAAAAATCCAAATACACACTGGCAGACAAATGCCAGTCAGCGCGCACAGCCACGCTTTCCGCCAAATCACCTTTTTCATCCCCATTGCACTGGGACAAATCAGCAGATTCGTCTTATTCTGATACTCCATGGGAACCACATTTCCAAACATCAACAATATGCCAATAGAAAATAAAAACAGTTCCATCAAAAATCCTTTTCCCAGGATTCCAAACAAATACAGATATCCGGTATCGTATATAAACACCCCTCCGCTGTCCTGAATACGTTCATACTGTCTCCAGGCGCGCTGGAAGGAAGGATAAAACATCAGGACGGAATTCCAGACGTCCCGTTTCTCATCTGCCTGCCTCGCCGTAATCTTCCCCTCTGCCTCCATCATACTAATCTGGTCCAGCTGTGCAAATGCATTATCATACCGCTCCTTTTCGTCAAACAGAACCGTTTCCTTCTCTGCGGTAAGCTCCCCCTCCAATTTCATCATTAAATCCTTATAATACTCCTCCCTGACAGACATGGTGTAAGAATGAGAAGTGTAATAGCCTCCTGCAACCGCCAGACAGACAAGCAAGATTAACAGCCCACGGTTTGTAACAAACAATTTATAGCACTCGTGCCGGAACAAATTGTTGTGCGCCCGAAACAACACCCGTCTCCGACCCTGTCTTTGAATAAGGTAAAAACGTCCTCCCCGGCAAAAGGAAACCATGACAGCAACACAGCCTGCAATACACAGAATCACAAGCAACAGCAGGGAAAGACCAGTCCGGGAAACCGGAACGCCCCCGATGTTAAAATTCATATAATCCCCATATAAATTTTCTGTATGGAAGATTCCGATAAAGTTTAAATATTTAAAAGGACAAAGCAGTCCTACAGCAGGAAACAACCCATACAACAAAACATTGCCGCCAAGGACCAAAATTCCTGCCACAAAGGGCACGATTCTTCTGTAGCTTAATATGGTAATGAACTGCAGCAGTAAACCAAAGCAAAACCCCACCGCTGCCTTGGTAAAAAGAGAGCAAAGCATAAACTGTCCCATTGTCAGGTTATAACAGCTTTGCATATATTCGGCGACAGACTGTATATCCCGTGACAAGTCAAAGAACCCTGTTGTAATGCCATAAAACAGGTAACTGCTGCCATACAGCAATATATTTAAAAATAGACAGCTCATACCCAGAGCAGCCATTCTCGCCAAAATATTATGCAGAATTCCCCGGTCAGTTACCCTGGTGATAAAAAATAATTTCTTCTCCTTTTCCTCCATAATTGTCCAGATGGCAAGCAAAAAAATACTTATCAAAGACAAAATGCCTGTGATGGGACTGTCCATTACGGATACAGGTCCTTTCGACGGCATCCATCTTACATTTTTCCCAGTCCTGTCCTGGTAATCCTCCTGGCTCTTTTGAATATTTTTTGTGGCAAAGGTATCCTCTTTACTCTCCCTGCTCTCTGCAAAAATAGAGATACCGCTTAACTCATCCTGACTTTGCTGCATCTGTTCCAGGTACTCCCCGTAACGGGTTACCAGCTTTGCCTGCCCATACAACTCATCAATCAGTTCGATTTCCTGTTCCAGCGAATCCGTGAAGGTCAGATATTTTCCCTCTTTGTAAACAGAATACCACTCTTCAAAGGTTTTCTGATAACCGGCGGAAAGGTCCTCCACTGTATTTTCATCTCTGCCAAGCCACGTAGCAATCTGGTCTGTAACACGGATACTTTCCAGATTATCCGCCATGGTCTGCAAATAAACAAGTTTTTCTGCTTCCGTCATAGAATCCATGGTCTGTGCAGCTTTTTTATAAGCACCAGGACCGGGCTGAAACTCCGTCTCCCGGTTGGCATACCAGTGCAACAGTATATTTGTAAGCAATATCACCAGCAGCAAAACCAGAAACTGTCTTTTTTTCCAGATTTTTGCAAACTCATACCATATCATTTTCATCATCTGCCATTCCTCCAAATATGTGCATATAAATTTCTTCCAAATCTGAAACTCCAAATTTATCACATAGATTCTCTACCGTATCGCTGGAAACAATCTCCCCCTCCTTCAATAAAATAATTTCCTTCGCAATCCGTTCCACATCAGACACTACATGTGTAGAGAGCAATACGATTCTCCCCTCTGCAATTTCCGCGATTTTTTCCCGTATTCGAATCCGCTCTTTCGGGTCCAGCCCGGCAGTGGGCTCATCTAAGACAATCAGTTTCGGATTCCCCAAAATCGCCTGGGCAATCAAAATTCTTTGTTTCATTCCGCCGGAATATCCTCCAATGGCACGGTCTGCCGCCTCCTGCATATTCACATATGAAAGCACACGGTCAATCTCCTGCGCTGTCTCCGTTTTTTTCAATCCTTTCAGGCTGGCCATATAGGATAAAAAACGCCGTCCCGAAAAAGAGTCATACAATCCCTGCTGCTGGGGGGCATAGCCAACCAGCTTCCGATAACTCCTTCCCATGCTGACAATATTTTTTTCCTCCCAGAAAATCTCCCCCTCATCTGCCCGTAAATTCAATGTCAGCAGATTCATAAGGGTAGACTTCCCTGCGCCATTGGGTCCCAAAAGCCCATACACCCCCGGAGTAAGATTCAGGGAAACATCTTTCAGCGCAACCTTCTTTCCATATTTTTTAGTAACCGATTTTATCTCCAGCATCTTACATTCCCGTTCCTTTCATCTCAATCTTCTCAAAAGCGTCTGTCCCTTTCAACAAATCCTCTTTGTCAATCAGTCCAAACTGTTTTCTTCTGATATCCCATGCCCCATCCTCGTCCTCGGTCGCATCATAATCATAGATTGCCAGCACCTTCCCTTCCCACTCCCCAATAATCTCAATATTCCATCCGTTGCACTTATTCACTAATTGACTGTGATGCACTTTTCCGGAGTCCATATCCACAAAATAAGTAGTATAGTCCTTTGAATCACTCCAGGTACCACAGCACAAAATCCCCGGTAATGTATCGTCAATCCACACCGATATTCCTTTTGCCAGTATTTTAACCTTTCCAGTCTTTATATCCAGCTTTTCAATCTTCTTTTCCTTTTCCCAGGATATATACAAAGAGTCCTCCCACATTGCAGTACAGTGCAGTGAATCCGAATCATTGTCCACCGAATATACTTCCGAAGTCTTTCCATCCCTGACATTCAGTGCCATAATAATCTCTTTTGAATCATTTGCATATTTCCAGAATTCTTCATTCTCCAGCGCCATTTCTTCTTCCAGGGTAAGTTTACCATTATATTTGGTCCCCTCCAAAATAATATTCTCACCGCAAACTCCCAGAATCCCCCAACGGATATCCTCCTCTGAAGGCAGAGGCCACACGGTTTCCATGCTGGAGTCTTCCACTTTAAACTTTACCAGATTCCGTTGGGTGGCTGTGGTATATTTTTGCATATCCTTAGAAGAAGTAATCAGTTTTTTTGTGACAAAATAAATATTTCCTCCATCGCCAAGCACCTTGGCCTCTACCATAATATCCCTGTCAAAGGTATACTCTTTTTTTCTTCCGCTTCCATCCAATCCCATGGAATATAATGTCACCGGCATCTTTTCTTCTTCGGTCAGCTCTCCATCCTCTCCAACAAATTGCGTCTCCGCAGAATTTTCGTCATCGAATTCTTTTTCCACGATATACAACTTGTCATTCATGGCAAAAATCAAACTCTCCTGCCCCAAATCATCTGCCAGCACCGCGCTGCATTTTTCATCAATATGCTTGCAGCCCGGTTCTGCACACAAGTACACTTCCTGCTTTGTTGCAAAATCCATATACATAATATGCCGCCCCCAAAACCCCTTCTTTAATTCTTTTGATTCCTCCGTGATATAATAGTATCCTCCCTGTGACATACAATGCCACTGTTCCGTACACAACATCCGGAGTTCACCACTTTCCTCCTGTGCCGCAGGCTTTGAAGTTATCTCTCCGCCGGCTTCACCGTCTGTCCCATTCTCTGTTCCGAGACTCTGCTCCTGTCCCTGTCCGGATTCCTGCCGGGAATTTTGTGCTCCACAACCCGTAACTAATAATCCCAGCAATATCAAAACTGCTATCACTTTATTTTTTTGCATAAAAAAACCTCCTTAATCCGATTTCTTTAAGCTGCTCCTCAAAAGTCAGACCTGAAAATCTAACAATTGGAGGTCACCTCTTTTTTTGAAATCCAACAAGGAGATTTTATCATCCAAAAGTCACAAAACTGTCATGTTTTGAAAAAAAATATATAACCGCCGGAGTAATAACTACCTGTTATACAAAAGTATTTCCGCCTCCGCCCCGCCGTCTTCCCGGTTATGCAGCCTCAACCGCCCACGCATTTTCCGGCACAAAATACGGCAGATGGAAAGTCCCATACCCATATGTCCGTCCTGGGCGTCCCCAGTGGTAAAATATGCCTTCCTCTCCGACAATACCTTCTGCCCAAACCCGGGCCCGTCATCCCAAACCCGGATACAGATTCCATCCGCTTCTGTTCCGCAGGAAATCCAAACCGCTTTCTTTGCATACCGGGCAGCATTTGCAACCAGATTTTCCAAAATCCGGTACAACAGGGACACATCTACACTCCCTGACAGCGCACTCTCCGGAACTTCTACCACAAATTCCTTCTGCTCCTTTTTCGCCAGCAGACCCAACTCTTCCTCCATCTCTGGCAAAACCTCTGTCAAATTCACTGGCTGCAAATGTGTCTCGATTTCTTCCAGTTTACTGATATCCCGAATGGAATCTGTATACTGTTCCAGCCGCTTTGCCGCAACCTGCACATTATCTATCAGACCATTTAACTCTTCCTCTGTCACACGTCCCTCCGAAATGTTCAACTTCACATACTCCACACAGGTCCGGATAATCGTAATGGGATTCCTCAAATCATGGGCAACCGAAGCCTGCAGACGCTTCCGCTCCTCTAACATATTCCAGAGAGCCTGGTTATTCTGATACAATGTCTTTCGCATCTCTTCCAGGGAAGCGCACACCCGCCCCAGTTCATCCTCTCCCATGGTTTCCACCTCAAACTCCAGATTCTGCGCCTGTATCTGTCCGATTGCATGCTCTAACACCCGGACAGGCTGGGATATTTTGTGACGGTAAAACCAGACTGCACTAATCAGAATCCCCAAAAGAGTATACAGGACAGGCAGGAAAATCATAGCCGCCCCCAGCACACGGTACGCCCTCTTTCTCTCAGGGGTAAGGTAGCAGTATCCGTCCTGCCCCTTTACAATCTTATACCGTTCCAAAACCTGC
>CAZSGT010000063.1:0-8076 GCA_964606215.1 uncultured Lachnospiraceae bacterium | reverse complement strand
ACCCTGAAGGATATAATAAGACAGACTGTATTTTCCATTTCAGATAATGAGAATAATAAGCTGATGACCGGAGAATTATTTGAGATTCATGGAGACGAATTTAAAGTGGCTTCTTTGGATGGTCATCGTATTTCTATCCGAAAGATTCGTCTGAATCAGTCTTATTCAGATGTAAAGGTAGTTATTCCCGGAAAGACATTAAATGAAATCAGTAAGATTTTAAGCGGTGGTCTGGAAGATGAAGTACAAATGTTTTTTACAGACAAACATGTGCTGTTTGAGTTTGATAATACCATTGTGTTGTCCCGTTTGATTGAGGGAGAGTACTATAAGATTGACCAGATGCTGTCAAATGATTATGAAACAAAGCTGCATATAAATAAACGTGAGCTTTTTGAATGTATTGACAGGACAACTTTGTTAATTAAAGAATCCGATAAAAAACCAGTTATTATGGATATCAAAGACAATGTCATGAAGATGAACATGAATACTACAGTGGGTAGTATGGATGAAGAACTGGATATCCAAAAAGAGGGTAAAGATATTATGATTGGTTTTAATCCAAAGTTTATTATGGATGCCCTCCGTGTGATTGACGATGAAGAGATTGATATGTATTTGTTCAATCCAAAGGCTCCTTGCTTTATCAAGGATAAAGAGGAGACATATATTTATTTGATTCTTCCAGTTAATTTTTAAAATATATGAGATAGAAGAGGAATATTTTCTCCTGTGTGGGAATGATTCCGATATCCAGAGATTCAGGTATTTAAAAAGAATGGAGGATACACATGGAAGCAGTTGCAATTACAGATGATTATATAAAGCTTGGACAAGCGTTGAAGCTTGCAGGACTGGTAGGTTCCGGTGTGGAGGCAAAGTTTGTCATACAGGATGGAGAAGTTCTGGTAAATGGTGAAGTTGTAACACAGAGGGGAAAAAAAATTTTTCCGGAAGACACCATAGAATATCAGGGCCATCAGGTAAAAGTTATCAATGCATAGAGCAGACGGAAGGGCATGAAATTATATGATTATACGTTCATTGGAGTTACGGGATTTTCGTAATTATCATTCACTGGATATAGAATTTCATCCAAATACCAATGTTTTGTATGGAGATAACGCACAGGGAAAAACCAATATATTAGAGTCTGTGTATGTCAGTGGAACAACTAAGTCCCACAAAGGCAGCAAAGACAAAGAAATGATTCAAATTGGCTCACAAGAATCCCATATACGGATGTATGTAGAAAAAAATGAAATTGTCCATAAGATTGATATGCATTTAAAGAGAGGAAAAGGCAAGGGAATTGCCATTGATGGAATACCCATTAAACGTTCTACGGAGCTTTTAGGACTTCTGCATATTATATTTTTTTCTCCGGAGGATTTAACAATTATCAAGAATGGTCCGGGAGAGAGAAGAAGATTTTTAAATATGGAATTATCCCAGCTGGATAAGGTATATGTACATCATCTGACAGAATATAATAAAATTCTTGCGAATCGCAATAAATTGCTTAAACAGATTTATCATGACAGGTCTTTATTATCTACTTTGGATATATGGGATAAACAGCTATGTCAGTATGGAAAAAAAATAATAGAAGTACGCAGCCAGTTCATTGATGAGTTAAAAGAAATTGTTGAAAAAAAACATTATCAATTATCTGGTGGAAGAGAAAATCTTACCATGCATTATGAACCGGATGTAGAAGTGGAAGAGTATGAACACACTTTGTTGAAATCAAGGGACAGGGATCTTGCTACATTTATGACAAATGCCGGGCCTCACAGAGATGATATTTCTTTTTTAATCGGAGATATCGACATCCGGAAGTTTGGCTCACAGGGTCAACAAAGAACTTGTGCACTGGCTTTGAAATTATCAGAGATTGCTCTGGTAAAAAGAAAAATTAAACAGACGCCAGTTCTTCTTCTGGATGATGTAATGTCGGAGTTAGACAGAAACAGACAAAATTATTTGCTGGAGAATATACATGACATACAGACAATTATTACCTGTACAGGTTTAGAAGAATTTATAGATAAAAATATGATTATTGATACAGTGTATCAAGTAGAAAATGGTTGTGTAAAGAAGAAAGAAATGCCGCAAAAGGAAGCCGAAATGAAGGAGGAAGCATAAGGATGAGCACTGAAGTAAATGTAGAATATGGAGCAGACCAGATTCAGATTTTGGAGGGTCTGGAAGCAGTTCGGAAAAGACCAGGTATGTATATCGGAAGCACTTCTTCCAAGGGATTGCATCATCTTGTTTATGAGATTGTAGATAATTCCATTGATGAGGCTCTTGCCGGTCACTGCGATACCATTAAGGTAACTATCAACGAAGATAATTCTATTAAGGTTGTTGACAATGGGCGGGGAATTCCAGTAGGTATCAACCAAAAAGCCGGGCTTCCTGCAGTAGAAGTAGTATTTACTATTCTTCATGCTGGTGGAAAATTTGGCGGCGGAGGATATAAGGTATCTGGTGGACTTCATGGTGTAGGAGCTTCCGTTGTAAATGCTTTATCTGAGTGGCTGGAGGTAACCATACATCAGGATGGAAAAATGTACAAGCAAAGATATGAGAGGGGAAAAGTTATGTATCCTCTCAAAGAGGTTGGTACTACAGACCACACAGGTACAGAAGTTATTTTCCTTCCAGATAAAAAAATATTTGAAGAAACAGTATATGATTATTCTGTCCTGAAAAACCGTCTCAGGGAGATGGCATTTTTGACCAAGGGAATCCGGATTGAACTGACGGATTTGCGGGAAGAAAATCCGAGAGAGTCTGTGTTCCACTATGAGGGTGGTATCAAAGAGTACGTTGAATATTTGAATAATAATAAAGAGCCTTTGTATCCGGAAATTATTTATTGTGAAGGGGAACGGGACGGCATTTATGTAGAGGTTGCCATGCAGCACAACGATTCCTATACAGAGGGATGCTACAGTTTTGTAAACAATATTACCACACCGGAGGGTGGTACCCATCTGGTTGGTTTCCGAAATGCAGTAACTAAAACATTTAACGACTATGCCAGGGCAAATAAATTTTTAAAAGAAAAAGATGAAAATGTAACTGGTGAAGATATTCGTGAGGGGCTTAGTGCCATCATCAGCATAAAAATATCCGAGCCACAGTTTGAGGGACAGACAAAACAGAAGCTTGGAAACAGCGAGGCAAGAGGAGCTGTTGATTCTGTAGTCCGTGAACATCTGACATACTTTTTAGAGCAGCATCCGGCAACGGCAAAGCTCATTTGTGAGAAAGCAATTTTGGCGCAAAGAGCAAGAGACGCTGCAAGAAAGGCAAGAGAGACTACCCGCAGAAAGTCTGCTCTTGACGGGGCAGCCCTTCCGGGAAAACTGGCAGATTGTTCCGACAAGAATCCAGAGAATTGCGAGATATTTATTGTCGAGGGAGACTCCGCCGGCGGCAGTGCGAAGACAGCGAGAGACCGTGCTACCCAGGCAATTCTGCCTCTTCGCGGTAAGATTTTAAATGTAGAAAAAGCAAGATTGGACAAGATTTTAGTCAATGCAGAAATCCGTGCCATGATTACTGCATTTGGTACTGGCATTGGAGATGAGTTTGATATCAGTAAGCTGCGGTATCATAAAATTATTATTATGACCGATGCTGACGTGGATGGAGCACATATATCTACCTTGCTTCTGACATTTTTATACCGGTTTATGCCGGAGTTAATCCGTCAGGGTTATGTGTACCTTGCCCAGCCGCCATTGTATAAAATCGAAAAAAATAAAAAAGTCTGGTATGTTTACAACGATGAAGAGCTAAATAAAATTCTTACGGAGATTGGCCGCGACGGAAATAATAAAATTCAACGCTATAAAGGTCTTGGCGAGATGGATGCAGAACAGCTGGGTGATACCACGATGAATAAAGACAGCCGTATTTTGTTAAAGGTGGAGATTGATGAGGAAACGGAGTCCGATATAGATATGACCTTTACCACATTGATGGGAGACAAAGTGGAGCCACGAAGAGAATTTATTGAAGCAAATGCAAAATATGTACGCAATCTGGATATTTAGATTAAATTTATGAAATGGGAGCATTTTGAATGGAGGAAAAAATGGACGAAAATATTTTTGACAAAATCCAAACCGTAGATTTGAAAGAAACCATGGAAACATCATATATTGATTACGCTATGTCTGTTATAGCGGCCAGGGCGCTTCCGGATGTACGGGATGGATTGAAACCTGTACAGCGCAGAATTTTATATGCAATGATAGAATTAGGCAACAGCCCGGATAAGCCTCATCGTAAATGTGCCCGTATTGTCGGTGATACCATGGGTAAATATCACCCCCATGGAGACAGTTCCATTTATGGTTCACTGGTAAATATGGCGCAGGAATGGTCTACCCGGTATATGCTGGTAGACGGACATGGAAACTTTGGTTCTGTGGACGGAGACGGTGCCGCTGCCATGCGTTATACAGAGGCAAGGCTCAGCAAAATTTCCATGGAAATGCTGGCGGACATCAACAAAAATACAGTTGATTTTATACCCAACTTTGACGAGACTGAAAAAGAGCCGGTAGTGCTTCCCTCCAGATATCCAAATCTTCTGGTAAACGGCGCCAGCGGTATCGCCGTTGGTATGGCGACAAATATTCCGCCTCACAATCTTCGTGAGGTTATTAATGCTGTAGTAAAAATAATTGATAATGTGGTGGAGGAAGATAAAGATACTACCATTGAAGAGGTTCTTGAAATTGTGAAGGGACCGGATTTTCCTACGGGTGCACAGATTCTGGGAACCAGGGGAATTGAAGAGGCGTACCGCACTGGACGCGGAAAGATTCGCGTTCGTGCTGTAACGGAAATAGAGCCCATGGAAAATGGAAAGAACCGTATCATTGTTACCGAACTTCCATATATGGTAAATAAGGCACGACTGATTGAAAAAATCAGCGAGTTACATAGAGATAAAAAGATTGATGGTATTACAGACCTTCGAGATGAATCAAACAGAGAAGGTATGCGGATTTGTATTGAACTTCGCCGGGATGTAAATCCTAACGTTATATTGAATCATTTGTATAAGCATACGCAATTACAGGATACGTTTGGTGTGATTATGCTTGCCCTGGTAAACAATGAGCCTGTGGTAATGAATCTTTTGCAGATGCTGCAGTATTATTTGAAACATCAGGAAGATGTGGTAACCAGACGCAGTCAGTATTAATTAAATAAAGCCCAGGAGCGGGCTCATATTTTAGAAGGTTATCTGATTGCATTGGATAATATTGATGAGGTCATTAAAATTATCCGTTCTTCCCGCACAACTGGCGAAGCAAAAGAAAGCTTGATAGAGCGTTTCCAGTTATCCGATGCACAGGCACAGGCAATTGTAGATATGCGTCTGCGTGCATTGACAGGTCTGGAAAGAGAGAAGATTGAGACAGAGTATGCAGAGCTTCAGAAAACCATCGAACGTTTAAAGGCAATCTTATCAGACAGAAAACTGCTTCTCGGAGTAGTAAAAGAAGAAATTATTGTTATCCGTGACAAATATGGTGATGATAGAAGAACATCTATTGGATATGATGAATTTGATATTTCCATGGAGGATTTAATTCCTAATGAAAATACCATTGTCACCATGACAAGTCTTGGATATATTAAGCGAATGACGGTAGATAATTTCAAAAGCCAGCATCGTGGAGGTAAAGGCATTAAGGGTATGCAGACCATAGAGGAGGACTATATTGAAGACCTTCTTATGACAACTACCCACCATTATATTATGTTTTTCACCAACCGTGGAAGAGTATATCGTCTAAAGACCTATGAAATTCCAGAGTCTGGACGTACAGCAAGAGGAACAGCTATTGTAAATCTTCTGCAGCTGCTTCCAGAAGAGAAGATTACAGCGGTCATTCCCATAAAAGAATATGCAGATAATAAATATCTTTTTATGGCTACGAAAAATGGTATCGTTAAAAAGACGCCTCTTTGTGATTATGAAAATATCCGTAAGACCGGTCTTCAGGCAATTAATCTGCGGGAAGATGACGAACTGATTGAAGTAAAAGTTACGGACGGGCAGAAAGATATTATTCTTGTCACCAGACAGGGACAATGTATACGTTTTGAAGAAAAAGATGTGCGGCCAACCGGAAGAACTTCCATGGGTGTTATTGGTATGAACATATCTTTTGAAGATGAAATTATTGGTATGCAGTTAAATACCCAGGGAGATACCTTGCTTCTGGTATCTGAATTTGGTATGGGAAAACGCACGGATATTTCCGAATTTACTGCACAGCACCGTGGAGGCAAAGGTGTAAGATGTTATAAGATTACGGAAAAGACAGGTAATGTTGTGGGTGTGAAAGCAGTACACCATGAAAGTGAAGTTATGCTCATTACTACAGAGGGTATTATCATCAAAATTGAAGTGGATGAGATTTCCAAGCTTGGACGTATTACATCTGGTGTGAAATTGATTGATTTAGATTATACCAAAGATATTACAGTGGCAAGTATTGCCAAGGTTCGTCAGCCAGTCAATCCAGAAACAGAAGAGATTGATTTATCCGAGGTGGAGCTGGATGAATCCTTTGAGGACGAAATCGTGTCTCCAGAGGAGGACCAGGAGAGCAGCTATACTTCGCAAGACAGTTTGTCGTAAGTAGAAATTTTGCCGGTATAATAATCAATCACAGATGAAAGGAGACTGGCGGCATGGATACAAAGGTAAGAAGTATTCACACCGATGAAATTATAAAAAATATTAAAGAGATGTGCATCGAAGCAAATTTGAAGCTTGCGCCAGATATGCAGGAATGTATTGAACGTGCAGGGGATACGGAAGAATCACCTCTTGGAAAGCAGATTATTGGACAGTTGAAAGAGAATATGGAAATTGCCAAAGAGGAATCTATTCCTATTTGTCAGGACACTGGTATGGCTGTGGTATTCTTGAAAATTGGACAGGATGTCCATATCGAGGGGGATAATCTGGAAGACGCCGTTAATGAAGGAATCCGACAGGGATATACGGAAGGGTATCTTCGCAAATCTGTAGTTGCAGATCCCATTGAGCGTATAAATACAAGAGATAATACGCCAGGTGTAATCCACTATGAGATTGTTCCTGGAAATACATTGGAGATAACCGTAGCTCCAAAGGGTTTCGGAAGTGAAAATATGAGCCGTGTATGTATGTTAAAGCCTGCAGATGGTCTGGAAGGTGTAAAAAAAGCTGTTATCGAGACGGTTGAACTTGCCGGGCCAAATGCCTGTCCACCAGTTGTAGTAGGAGTTGGTATAGGAGGTACATTTGAAAAATGTGCGATGCTGGCAAAAAAAGCATTAACCAGGGATTTGAACAGCCATTCGGATATACCATATGTAAAAGAATTAGAAATTACATTGCTGGAAGAAATCAATAAACTGGGATATGGACCGGCAGGTCTGGGAGGGAGCAATACCGCGTTAGGTGTGAATATAGAAACCTATCCAACACATATAGCAGGATTACCAGTTGCAATCAATATGTGCTGTCATGTAAACCGTCATATAAAACGTACTTTATAGAAGTTTTATATTTATTTTAATCTATGTGTTATCTTGGATAGAAACAAAACATTATATGAATATATCATCTTTATTAAATCATATAAAAAAGTATAAGCCAGTATAAGCCAGACAATACACAAATAAATTTATACACATATAATAAGAAGAAAAGGGGATAAATTGTGGATAAGTATATTACAGCACCGATTCAAGATGAGGATGTGAAAGGCTTGAAGGCGGGGGATTATGTTTATATTTCCGGAACGATTTATACAGCCAGGGACGCCGCTCATAAAAGAATGTATGAAAGTCTTCAAAATGGAGAAAATCTTCCAATAGAATTAAATAATAATATCATTTATTATCTTGGACCAACACCTGCCAGAGAAGGACAGGTAATCGGTTCCGCAGGACCAACTACCAGTAGCCGTATGGATAAATATGCACCATCTCTTTTAGATAAAGGATTAAAGGGGATGATTGGGAAAGGCCGCC
>CAZSGT010000062.1:0-8088 GCA_964606215.1 uncultured Lachnospiraceae bacterium | reverse complement strand
TATTAACGACCTACTCCCTTTCCAGGGGAGCCCCTTCAGCCTCTTGGGTACTTCTGCATACAGAAAGACCAGAGTCTAACTTATAAAAATATTATGAATGCTATTACATCAAAACGGAGAAGGTGGGATTCGAACCCACGGTCCCTTTCGGAATCACTGGTTTTCAAGACCAGCTCCTTAAACCACTCGGACACCTCTCCGGACAGTCATTTTCTTAAATGACGCTCGATTATTGTAACAAAATCATTTTGTGTTGTCAAGCACTAATTTGGAAATTTTAAAAACATTTCCAGCCAGTATACTGGTTCTATTTTCTTGCAGATAAAATCGCCTCTCCTATATATATATCTTCCGGTGTGGTGATTTTTATATTCTCATAACTGCAGGTAACCATTTTCACTTTGCTCCCATATGCATACTCCCATACCATCGCATCATCTGTAATATCAGAAACCTTATCTTGTATCACTTTCTCATATGCCTTACACAATTTGTCATAGGAAAAAGCCTGGGGCGTCTGTACCTGCCACATATATTTCCTGGGAGGAGTTTCCAACACAAACCCTTCCGCATCTACTCGTTTCACAGTGTCCTTCACCGGCACCCCCATGGCAACTGCCTCATATTTATATGCCAGTTCTGCCGCCTCGTCAATCTGCTCTGGTGTAATAAAGGGTCTTGCCCCATCGTGAACCAGCACATATTGTGCGTCCTTTACAACCTTTAAACCACAAAATACAGAGAGATATCTCTCTGTACCGCCTGCTACAATATTGGATACTTTATGAAAACCTCCCGGCTCTACAATATGTTCCCTGCAATAAGATATTTCCTGTTCTCCAGTCACTAAAACCACATCGTCCACGGAACTTTTTTCAAACGCTTCTAATGTATGCTGCAGGATGGGTTTTCCCGCCAGGGTTAAATACTGCTTCGGCACATTGCCTCCCATGCGTTTTCCCTGTCCTGCCGCAAGTACAATTGCTGCTTTCTTCATCCTCAGTCCCCTTCCAAAACACCTTGTTTAGATAATCCTCCAGCTCTCCCTCCAAATTTTAAATTGGGCACAGCGTTTAAACTCCAGCCATGTCTCGTACCAGACATATACTCATAATATCCCGCCACACCAATCATAACTCCATTATCGGTACAATATCCGGGAGAAGGATAATATAAGGTAAGTCTCTCTTTCTCACAAGCCGCTTTCATACCCGCACGGAGCGCAGAATTTGACGCCACGCCGCCCGCCAATGCAAGCTTTGTCTCTCCCAGTTCCTTTGCCGCCATAACTGCACGGCTTACCAGAACATCTACCACTGCCGCCTGAAAAGACGCCGCCACGTCTGCAGGGTTCACTTCTTCCCCTTTCATGGCACAGCCGTTTATATAATTCAGCACCGCAGACTTTACACCGCTAAAGCTGAAATCAAACTGAGTATCCTCAACCTTTGCCCGGGGAAAGTGTATAGCCTGGGGATTTCCCTCCTTTGCCAAAGCATCTATCTTAGGTCCGCCGGGATACCCCAGCCCAATTGCTCTTGCCACTTTATCAAATGCCTCTCCTGCTGCATCATCCCGGGTCCGTCCAAGAATTTCAAACTGATTATACTTCTTCACATGAACCAAATGCGTATGCCCGCCGGAAACCACCAGACACAAAAAAGGAGGTTCTAAATCCGGATGCTCAATATAGTTTGCCGCAATATGCCCCTCGATATGATGCACTCCTACCAGTGGAAGATGCCCGGCATATGCTATTGCCTTTGCAGCACCAACTCCTACCAGCAGTGCACCCACCAGTCCCGGACCATATGTGACACTGACTGCATCTAAAGCATCCAACGGTACATCTGCCTCCTGCAATGCGCTGTCTATCACCTGGTTAATCCGCTCGATATGTTTTCGGGAAGCAATCTCTGGCACCACCCCTCCATATAATTTGTGAATGTCTATCTGGGATGAAATCACATTAGAAAGAACAGTTCTTCCATTCTTAACTACTGCTGCCGCTGTCTCATCGCAGGAGCTCTCAATTCCCAGTACTAGTATGTCCTTATCCATCTCCGTCTCCATTCCATATGGCTAATTTGCCTCTGTGCTGTCAAAGGCAGCGGCATTGGTCAAATCCCAGCCATAAATCTTCCACTTACCATCTGAATCCTTGCGAAGCACAAACTGCTCATATGTTTTTACATACTCTCCCTTTTCCTTAATCATATAACTGGAAACCAGTGATGCACATTCTTTTTTGTCTATGGTCTGATACTTCACCTGGCTATTCTCCTGAACAGCTGTATTGACAACAGATTTTTTTGCTTTCGAAAAGCTTTCAACGTCTTTCTCAAAATTCTCCTTATGTGTATCTCTTGGATTCTCTTTTAAAAAGTCATCGTCAAACAGAATCCGCATCTTATCTAACAACGCGTCAAAATCATCTTCCTTTAAATTTTCATTATACATGCATTTATTGATACGGTTATACATCTTTACAACTTCAGTAGGTATTGCCGGGTATCCCGTATCCAAATCCTTTTCTTTGAGTGTTTTAACCTCATTGGATGTGCTGGTGCTCTTCGTTTGCGCCAAATGATTTGTCAAAAAATAGAATCCACCAATAACCACCCCTGCTATTACCAGCATGGCACAGAATATTTTCACTGTTTTTTTGCTGCTCGTTCCCATAAGCATCCCCCTTTCTGCTTCACTCATTTTTATCGAACTCTAACGTAATCGTCTTACCGTCTTTGCCTGCCTTTGCCTCCGGAAAAATCTGTCTCGTCTGCATCATATACCCCTCCGGGCGAACCAGCGACGGACTATAATGAGTCAGCCACAGACGCTTTACCTCTGCTTTCTTCGCCATCTCCGCTGCTTCAGAAAACGTCATATGTTTATACTCTACTGCCTTTTGCCGTTTTTCTTCCTCCCCATACATTCCCTCACAAATAAACAAATCCGCTCCTGCCGCATTGGCGATAATATCCTTGGTAGGTCTGGAATCTGTACAATATGTTAATTTGATTCCCTTGCGCTGTGGTCCGAGAACCATATCCGGCGTATAGGTAATATCATCCAAAACCACCGTCTCACCCTTCTGCAAATGGGACCATGCTTTCATGGGAACCTGGTTTTCCTTTGCCAGTTCCGGGTAAAATCTTCCACTCCTGGGTACAGTAATGGTATAACCATAACAGGTGACATTGTGATTCACCTTAAAGGCATGGATATGATATCCATTGATTTCAAAATCCTGCTCCCTGTCCTCTATCTCGATGAACCGGATGGAAAACGGCAGTCCCGGCGCAATTACCCGCAGGGAATTCACTACCTTTTCCAACCCCCTGGGACCTATCATGGTAACCGGCTCCTTGCGTTCTGTATTGCCCATAGATAACAACAGTCCCGGCAAACCGCTGATATGATCCCCGTGATAATGGGTAAAACATATGGTATTGATGGAATGTACACTCCACCCTTTACTTTTTATAGCTACCTGGGTCCCCTCGCCACAGTCAATTAAAAGACCGCTTCCTTCCAGCTTCGTCATCAGGGCTGTCAAAAAACGCCCTGGCAGTGGCATCATGCCGCTGGTTCCCAGTAAACATACATCTAACATAGGGTTCCTCCCTAGAATTTTCTATGTATATTTTACCATATGAGCCGTTTATTCGTCAAACGCTACCCCGTTGTGACAGGGGGATTCAGGGACTTATCAAATCCCTTTATCCCGTTAAATATCGGTTATGCCTGCACACTAACAAAACGCCTGAAATCCTCCCGCATACGCAAATAATTCTTTTTCTGGTCGGACACATACGCAGGATTCCTTTTTGCATACTCTCCCAGCCAGTCGTCCAGGTCCTCATCCTCTTTATAAGAATAGGCAACCATTGCCAGCAGAGATACACGATTATCTGCACTGCGCAAAACAGAACCTACAGGTATGGTCCGCTCCTCTAAATCATCTAATGTATCGCTGTATATATCCAGATCACGGGCCACGATATCCTCTCTGATGCCGGTATTCTCTGAAATAAACTGCTTTACATTTATACTCTTATTTAATTTATCGACATGAAGGTATTGTCTCATAAGCGTTTCAAGAATGCGCAATTTGTTGATGATTACCGACTTATCCTTCGTTCCCTTTCTTCTGTCCACTTCTTCAAACAACATGCCGTCTACTTTAACGTATCTAAGCCGTTTTTTGAATTCTCTGAGAAAGTCGATGAACCTCGTATCCTCTATTCCATAATCGTTAAACTTACTAAACAGAGTTAGAAAGAGAAAAGAATTCTTGCTGTCGAAAACGTCCTTTACATCCTCTGTAATTACTTTCTCCAATCGATGCAGGTATTCATTCAGCTTATAAAATTCTTCTTTCGTTGCGTTTTGGTTTAGATATATCCCAATTTGTTTTATCTGTTTCTTCCAATTTTTTAAATGAAAGATACACATTACAGATTCCAGAACTACCCGTTCTGTAACCCCTCTTGTTTTTTCTTTCTCCGTGTAGCTGCTATACTCCACAAAAAATCGATTCTCCAAAATCTTCCGTATGTCGTGGGCAAAATTACTGACATATGTAAATGCCTTCTGGGATGTATTCATAGATGTATGATTATTGTATATCTGAATCAGCTTTGACATTTTCTCCATTGTACACTCTTCAAAAATAATGGTATCCAGCTGAAAACTGTCAAACTGCTTCTTTAACTCATCCGGAAGGTCTTCATACGTCTTGTTCTTAATATCAAAGCAGGCATCCTCCCATAAAATGTCCCCCTTTGCATCTACCACAATATTTCCTGTATCGTCTTTTCTTTTTGTCCTGTAAGTGATAATTGAATTGCGAATCGCTGGCGAAATCTTGTAATTTCCGTATCGGTACATATTCAGTGATGTACTTCGCTGCAATCCGTCAACAAGCCATTTCTGTGAGTTTAAGTCCTCTCCAATGAAAATTGGCGGAATGTATCCGTCATTTAAAACCGTAACAATTAATTCGTTAATCTGTTCATTTGTCCATTGTCCACTTGCTCTCTGAACATCCGCATCGTCACGGATATCTTTATCTTTTATGTAATCCATAAGCATACTCATTGTATAAGTCTGCTTTCTTATCTTTGGCATTATTTTCCCCTCCTTTTCGTATCATTCGAACTCTCACCGGGCAAAAAATCCCTATTTCGCTGTATTGTGTGATATTGGTGTATCACTGGTATTAAAGTAATATGGAAACATTACGGCAGGAATGAATAGCTGCATAGCAGTTTGTATATTCCTTTTCATCCATATGCAGCTCTTCTTTTATTTCATTGGGCTGATACCCGGCTGCCCCAAGCCGCAACACTTCCCTCTGGAGACTGGAAAGTTTACTTAAGTATAGCAACATCCTTCCGCTATATCCCTCCTCTCTTTTTTCAAAAACCTCTTTCTCCACATCCGACGGATGCGGAATCGTCTCTCCTAACGTAGAAACCTCCTCTCCCCCAACGGGTATTTCCATAGATAATGCCATCCGGTCTGCCTGCCTCTTTTGCCTGTTCTGTCTTGTCATTTCTGATTTGAATCTCTTACTCAGACAGGAATATAAAAATCCATCAAAGGACTGCGTTTCATCATATTTCTGTATGGTGTCGGCAAACACCTCATTTGCCAGCGAGTAAAAATCTTCATAATCAATAAAACTGCAAAATCCCAGTCTGCGAAGTATCTTCCTTACCATCTTATGTAACTTCTCCGCATCATTTTTATAATAGGATTCCAATATCTGCTGCATCAATGTTTTGCTCATACTGCGTTCCTCCTTTGTATACAGCGAATGCAACGAAATACATTCTCTGTTTTTTAAATAGTATAGAACATATGTTCTTATTTGTCAATACATTTTCGAACATTTGTTCTTTACATAGGAAAGCGTTTTGCTTTCGAAACTCTCGCGCAGGTGCACGATATCCAGTGGATATCGGTTCTGCACGGACCGAAGTGAAACGTAGACGCGGCCGCAAAATCGGTATCTGCATACAGACCAAATCCTGCACTTCTCTGTGCTGTTATTACTATATCATTTTTGCTGTCCCAAAATCAGGACACCTAAAAATTTCTTATTCTGCATTTACTTTTTTTAAAGTGACGTCGTCACAAAAATAGAAGTATATGGTGTAACCAGACAATCTAGTATAATGCGTCAGAAAGGATAAAGATGTTTTACAGCATTCATACATAGTTTTGAAAAACACATCAAATAGAAAGGAACGAAGCACATTATGACAAAACCATCCTATCATAAATTTATTTATAAGCTGCCCAGCAAGCGATTAAAACAGGCAAAGTGGGACCTCTCTCTCCCACTGCAAACCGCCATGAAAAATAAGAACGATATTGTGGCGGTAAATGACAGCCAGATTCTGCGCTGGATTTGTGAATTAAACGGAATCGAGAATCTGGATTCGGAAGTTTCTAAAATCAAGAAAGAGATTAAAGCAATAAAAAAGCTGCCAAAAACCAGAGAAAACAGCAAAAGTATCAAAACCTTATATGAAAAGCTGTACTCCCTTTTATATCAGAAGGATTATTTCTGTATGATTATGGATTCCGACAAGGACTATGACGCCGCAAACAAAGGCTTTTCCATTAACGGCTACAAATATCACCGCCTGCTGGGCACAAACGGCGGCATAAAAAAATCAACCATTACCTATATCGGCGAACATGTATTTGATGAAATCGTAAAGCGCATGGATAATGGCAGAGATAAGTCCAGACCCATTATCCCCGCCAAATTGGAAGCCTACCAGGCATTGATTTGCAGTGCCTCTATTCCAGTTACCATGCCAAGAATTTTAGTTGTGGGTGACTGCATGGTTTCCTTCCATGAAAATGTGATAAAAATCAGCGATGTTTGTCCGGGGGAGCCCACGCTTACATACGAGGATGACTGCGAAGTGAACTACTGTGATTCCGATGGGTACGGCCTGATGTCACCTGACTACTCCCGCAGGATTCACCGTGATTTGTATGGAGATTTGTATGAAGGACAAACTATCTGCGGGGTAAATACAAGATATGCCTGGACCAAAGGCATGTTGTTCACCTTTGATTTTGTGGAATTTGCCAAAAGGGTAAACGGTGGAAATTATATGGTACAGGATATATGGGGCGACTGGCGGGACGTCCGGGAATACGATGTAATTCTCACCGCCTCCATGGTGAAGTTGTGGGATTCCTACAAAAACCTGGAACATTTTATTCAGTGCTGCAATGAAAACCACTATCAGTTTTCGGTGGCAAAGACCACTCCCCACAAATTAGAAAATGTGAGAAATGCAAACTATCAGTTTTTGCAGACCTATGATTTAACAGAGGAAGAGCTGTACCAACTGTGTAAGCCCACCATCGATGAAATCCAGGACGTGCTGGGCGGCGACTGGCGCAAAAGTATTGTTTTTGCCAAAGGCGAACATCTGGATGCGGATACGCTGGATTCCATGGATAACGATTTTATCAAAGCGTTAATGATTGATGAACGTTTGCAGAAGGATTCCTTTGTGTTAAAAAAATTGCAGAACATGATAAAAAAGAGAATTGCCGACGCCGCCAAGGGCTCCATTAAACTCAGCGGAAATTTCTCTATTGTGTCCGGCGACCCCTACTCCCTCGCCCAATCTGTTTTTGGACTGCCGGTGACCGGCCTGCTTAAATCCGGAGAAGTGTACCAAAAATACTGGATTGATAAAGGCGTGGAAGAAATTGCGCTGTTTCGCGCTCCCATGACCTGCCACAACAATATCCGCCGCCGGAAAGTGGTACATAATGAAGAAATGGATTTCTGGTATCAATATAATACTACTGGAATCATTTTGAACTCATGGGATACTACCTGCGATGCAACAAACGGCAGCGATAAAGACGGGGACATGTTCTTTACAACGGACAATCCTATTCTCGTGGCACATACCCGCAACGCCACCACGATTCAGTGCATGCAGAGAAAGGCAGAAAAAATCCTCCCCACCCAGGAGGACATGGTGCGGGCAAATAAACTTGCCTTCGGAGATGAAATCGGAACCACCACAAACCGCATTA
>CAZSGT010000061.1:0-8115 GCA_964606215.1 uncultured Lachnospiraceae bacterium | reverse complement strand
CGGGACGTTTTGCTTTTCCCGACGATGAAGAGTAAAAAGTAACAGATTGTTCGGAAATGCAGGGGGTGTTCCGGATGATTCAGGGAGATAAGGTGCGCTGCATGGTTAAAATTGCCCGTTTCGAGCAGTCGGAGGGCAGGGATGCGCTGAAAAACTGTATGTTTTATAAAAATGATTATGTTCGCTTAAACCTGTTGAAGATGATTTTCAGCTATACTGCCGTGTACGTAATTATCTGCGTCATGGTGGCGGCATATTATCTGGAATATCTGGTTGCCAATGCAGTGGTTCTGCCCTATAACAAAATATTTGTTGTCACAGGAAGTATATATTTGATTTTGCTGGTACTTTGTGTGGGTATTTCTATCTGGTATTACTCCAAAAAGTATGAGATATACCAGAAGAAACTGTCCGGTCATTATGAAAATCTCAAGACAATGCGTTCCTTTTACCAGGAGAAGGAGGAATAAGTATGGCAGAACTGCTGATAATAAAAGAACGGATTCGTACCTTTTATCAGAAATACAGCCGGATTGTGATTCCGGTTTTCAAGTTTCTGCTTTCTTTGATTGTCTTTTTGGTAATAAATGCATATCTGGGATGTGATGATGCGCTGAAAGCACCGTATATTACTTTGGCGCTGTCACTGATTTGTGCTGCGGTGCCAGCGGTGATTCTGCCGGTTTTGGCGGCGCTGCTTTTGATTTTGCATATTAAGAAGGTGTCTGTTATTTTGGCAGTTGGCCTGGCGCTGGTATTTCTTGTTATGTATCTGGCATATATACGGTTTGCGCCAAAATTCAGTTATGTGATTGTCATCATGCCAATTTTGTATCTCCTGAAAATACCCTTTGTCATCCCTCTGGTGCTGGCGTTGTATTCGGGAATTACCGCTATGATATCCATGCTTTTTGGTGTGATTTTGTATTATATCCTGAATGCGGTCAGACAGGTGGTTCTAGCCCAGACAGCTACCACTGCGGGAGAGTCCATGGATGTGTACAATCAGCTTGTCTCCTCTGTAGTGGGAGAGCGGTATATGTGGTATACGATTATCATGTTTATTTTGGTGTTTACTGCGGTGTATGTCATACGCAGGACCCAGATAAAATTTGCATCCCAGACAGCCATAGGCATAGGGGCACTGATAAATATGATTGGATTTCTGATTGGAGAGTTTTTGTTTAGTGTCCAGGGAGAAATCTGATTCATGATTCTCGGTACGATTTTGTCAGCGGGGATTGCCAGTGTTATACAGTTCTTCCGGCTGACATTGGATTATACTGTGGTGGAGAATTATCAGTTTGAGGATGACGAGTATTATTACTATGTAAAGGCAGTTCCCAAACTTACTGTAACTGTACCGAAAAAGGAAGTACAACGCATTCATGCACAGCAGGAGAATGACAACACCGCCAACTTGCGGGATGCGGTGCAGGAGGCATACCGAAACAGTAAGGAATATGTGGAGGCTGTGCCGGAGATTGACGAAGAGTTTGATTTTGAGAATGACTTTAAAGTGGATTTAGAAGAAATAGATTTGGATAACGACAACGAAAAGTAGTTTAAAATAGATGGAGACTGGATATGGAAGCAATACGGGTTTTTGTGCAGGAATATTTACGCTGGCTTTCCCTGCCTAATATGGGTGTGGTAGATATTCTCGAAATAATGGTAATAGCATTTGCAACCTATCACATTATTATGTGGGTGAAGAATACCAGAGCCTTTTCACTGGTGAAAGGTATTCTGGTTCTGCTGGTGTTTTATGTGGTTGCGTATGTTTTGGATATGAGTGTGGTTCTCTGGATTTTTAATAAGACCATTGCCATTGGAATCACAGCGATTATTATTGTATTCCAGCCGGAACTGCGTACCGCTTTGGAGCAGCTTGGACGCAAGAACCTGATTCAGAATTTCATTCCTTTTGAGGAACAGAGAGACAAAAGCCAAAGGTTTTCGGACCGTACCATCAATGAACTGGTGCGTGCAACCTTTGAACTGGCAAAGACCAAGACGGGAGCATTGATTATTATTGAACACGATATCACACTGGCAGAATATGAGAGGACCGGAATCAATATTGATTCTGCAATCAGCAGCCAGTTGCTGATTAACATATTTGAACACAATACACCGTTGCATGACGGTGCTGTGATTATACGGGGTGACCGCATTGTGGCGGCAACCTGTTACTTGCCGTTGTCGGACAATATGCAGCTTAGCAAGGATTTGGGAACCAGACACCGTGCAGGCGTGGGAGTCAGTGAAGTGACGGACAGTCTGACAATCATCGTTTCCGAGGAGACCGGTAAAGTCTCTACGGCATATGAGGGGCGAATCAGCCGGAACATAGATGGAGATGATTTGAAACAGAAGTTAGCCGTATTGCAGGGAAAAGCAGTCAGCGAGACGAAGAAACGCAGAATTTTCAAAAAAGGAAAAAAGAGAAAAAAATAAATTAATGGAGGCTAAGAGTGAAAAATAAATTTTTCACTCCACAAGTTTGTGTCTGCGCTGCGGCACAAACATTGCATTATGCGCAAAGAGCAGCGCAGAAATGAGGTAAAACATGAAAGATAAATTTGCGAAAAACATGGGAACCAAGATATTGTCCCTGGTTCTTGCGGCAATTATCTGGCTTGTTATTGTGAATATAGACGACCCATATAAGGTGAAGACCTTTGACGTCCCGGTAGAAGTCATAAATGGGGATGCCCTGGTTTCAGTGAATAAGGTATATGAGATTGTGGAGGGCGCTGTGGCACAGGTAAAGGTTAAGGGAAAACGCAGCGTGGTAGACAATCTGAAAGAAAGCGATTTGCGTGCTACCGCAGATTTGTCCGGGCTGTCCAATGTAAATGCAGTAACGATTCAGCCGTCTTTGCTGAAACATGTTTCCTCAGAGCCGGAATTGGAGTGTACCACGGTTTTGAAGGTATCCTTAGAGAATCTGGAGGAAAAGCAGGTAAAGGTCAACCTTTCGACAAAAGGGGCGCCAGAGGATGGATATTGTGTGGGTGACTGCAAGGCAAAGCCCAATATGGTTAAGGTTTCGGGAGGAACCTCCAAGGTCAGTGAGGTTGAATATATTGGTGTGGAGATTGATGTGACAGGGGCTTCTGAGGACGTGACGCAGCGTCTGGAACCGGTGGCATATGATAAGGATGGAAAGGTAATCGACAGCAACAGCATTGTTTTTGGTAATTCAACCATAAAGGTAACGGCGGAGATTTTGCCGACCAAAACCATACCGGTGGTAGCAAAGCCAAGCGGTAAGGTGGCAGATGGGTATGAGTACCTGGGAATAGACTGTGTGCCAGAGACCATAGATATTGCCGGCAGGGAAAAGGATTTAGAAACCATCAATGAATTGGTGATACCGGTAGATATTGAGGGACTTACCAGCGGCAGTGCAGACCTTGAGAGAAATATTGATGTGACCCAGCTTCTTTCCAATGATGCGTTGAAAGTGGCGGAGGGCTCAGAAACCGTGTCGGTCAGAATCAATGTAGAAGCTGTCAAGGAGATGACAGTACCTTTACCCAAAGGGAATATTAGTATAAAAAATAAAGGGGATGGATTGCAACTGCAGTTTTTGACAGATTCCGATTATCATGTTATGATTTCTGGCATACCAGAAAAAGTGGAGGGCGTTACGATTGAGAAGCTGATGCCAACCATTGATTTGCAGGGGCTGAAAGCCGGAAAACATAAAGTGACAGTACAGTTTGAAGAGATTGATGGGGTGAAGATTACGTCTGAAGTCAAAATATCCATACGACTTGTGAAGCAGACCAGTGATTCGGACACCGCCAACAGTCCGAGTGCCACCGACAGTCCAGGTGATATACCAACGCCGGTTCCGGCGGATATGAATGAACCACGCACACTGCCTCAGGACGGAAAGCCGGATGAAACAAATATGCAGTAACACAATGCAGGAAGGGATGTTCCGATGAAATATGTAGAAAATTTTAAAAAATACAGGTACCTGCTATGGGAACTTATTAAAAAGGAAATTAAGCTAAAATACCGCAGGTCGTATCTGGGCGTGCTCTGGACGCTGCTGGAGCCGCTGCTAACCATGATTGTATTATCGGTGGTATTTTCACAGCTGCGTGGTTCCGATGACGTGGCGTTTCCGGTATTCATTCTGACCGGGCGGCTGCTTTATTCGTTTTTTACCACGTCTACAAAGTCGGCGCTCAAGTCCATACACCGCAATGGTTCCATGATTCGGAAAGTGTATGTGCCCAAATATATATATCCGCTTTCCACCATATTTTCCAATTACATTATCTTTGCCATATCCCTGATTGATTTGATAGGGGTGGCAATTGTCTGCAAGGTGACGCCAAGCTGGTATATGTTTGAGGCATTGGTGCCGTTAGTTACCATCCTGCTTATGTCCATTGGTGTGGGGATGATTCTGTCTACCATGGCAGTATTTTTCCGGGATTTGGAGTATTTGTGGAGTGTGGCAACAATGATTATCTTTTACTGCAGCGCCATATTCTATGAGCCTGCCAAGGTCATGAAGAGCGGTTTTGGCTGGATATTTAAGATTAATCCCGTGTATTCCTGTATTGTGAACTTCCGGAATGCCGTTCTGTATAAGATACCTCTGGATGGGTTTTCCACATGGTATCCGCTGGTGTTCAGTCTGGTTACGATTGTATTTGGTACATGGTTATTCTTAAAAAAACAGGATGAGTTTATATTAAATTTGTAATACAAATGGTGATACATTGCTTTTGTCACGGAAAGGATAGGATATGACGGAACAGGGAAATTCCAATGAAGGTGCAGAGCAGATTCGGAAGATGCGTGAGAAGATCAGCCAGATACGGGAATCGGTAGATTCCGGTCAGCTGTCAGCGGAAGAGGCGAGAAAGAAACGCAGGGAAGCCAGAAGGCTGGAGCGGGAAGTGAACCGTAAGGAACTGCTGGAAACCTTCTTATAATAAAACGAAAATGATTCAAATGAAACCGTCTTAACCGTCCGGCACGTAAGTATGTGTTTTAATCTTAGTGCAGAACGTGTGACGGACTTAAAAGATTACTTTATTAAGATGGTGAAGCGGGAGATGCGCTTTCAGGAATTCTGGGCGTTAAACGATGTGAATTTTAAGGTCAATAAGGGAGACCATCTTGGTATTCTGGGACTGAACGGCTCCGGAAAGAGCACGCTGCTCAAGATTGTGGCAGGCGTATTAAAACCAACCAAGGGCTCCGTGTCGGTAAAGGGTAAAATCGTTCCGCTGCTGGAGCTTGGCGCCGGTTTTGATAATGAGTACACAGGCAGGGAAAATATTTTCCTGTACGGTACACTGCTGGGATATAAAAAGGAATTTATTCAGGAGAAATACAACGAGATTGTAAAGTTTTCTGAGCTGGGGGATTTCATCAATGTTCCCCTGAAAAATTATTCTTCCGGTATGCGGGCAAGACTGGGCTTTTCCATTGCGACAGTGGTGGAGCCGGAAATTTTGATTCTGGATGAAGTGTTGTCAGTGGGAGATAAAAAATTCCGGAGAAAATGTATGCAGAAGATGAAGTCGATGTTTAACAGTGACGTTACGGTGTTGTTTGTTTCCCATTCCCTGGGACAGGTTATCAAGATTTGTAATAAGGCAATTTTACTGGATAAGGGAAAGATTGTATCAAAGGGACACGTCATAGATGTTGCCAAGGAATATGAGAGACGCACAGGACCGGAATTGTTTAAGTAAATCGACAGATTGGGGATTTATATGTTAAGTGGAGTAAAACGGGAAGGCAAACGCATCACGCTGAGTACCATTCACCGGATGCAGGCGTTGATAGATAAAAAACGGGTGGGAAGGGAGCTTGCCAATTTTACCATGGACGTGGTGGAAAACCAGCCCCCGGAAAAAATAAAGAGAATCACTTTTGTGATTACCCGTATGGTGAAATTCCATGGGGGACAGACTTCGATTCTTCGTCTGGGGACGGAGCTTGCCAGGCTTGGCTACGATGTGGTATATGCAGTATATAAGTCCCAGAGCAGGGAAGAAATGGAGCTATGTGCTGCCAGTAATTTAAAAGGCTATCAGGGGCGTATGTGCACCAGTAAACAGTTTCCTTCCCTGAAGTCGGATGTATTTGTGGCGTCTTCCTGGGATACCGTTTCATTTGTAAAGAAGAAAAATGGCTACAAAATGTATTTTGTGCAGGATTACGAGCCATATTTTTATTCCTTTGGCGAATTATTTCTGATGGCGAAAAAGACCTATGAGATGGGACTGCACATGGTAAGTCTGGGAGCCTGGAATAAAGAAATGATTGAAAAAAACTGCAGGGTAGTTTCTGCTGTGGATGAAATTGATTTTCCTTACGAAAGAAAGGAATATCCCTCGGTGGAACGGGACTATGAGGGGTATGCCCGGAAGAAGAAACTGGTTTTTGCCGTGTATTTAAAATATTATGGAAAACGTCTGCCCTGCGTGCTTCAGTATATGATGAAGGAGCTGGCAGAGTGCTTTCAGGCAGATGGGATAACGCTGGATGTCCGCTATTATGGAGAGGCAAAGAGCTTTCACTGTGAGGGAGGCGTCAACCAGGGAATGTTAAATAAGGAGCAGTTATTTGAATTGTATAAAGAAGCGGATTTTGGAGTGGTGGCATCCATGAGCAATATATCATTGGTGCCCTATGAGATGATTGCTACAGGACTTCCCGTCATCGAATTTGCAGATGGAACATTTCCCTATTTCTTTCCCGAGGGCAGTGGGATTCTGACGGAGATTTCCGGCAGAGATTTATATGAAAAATTAAAGCAGGTGCTGCAGGAGCCGGAGTGTCTGACACAGATGCAGGACAAGGCGAGAAGTTATATGGACGGTCTCAGCTGGCAGCGGTCAGCGGCACAGTTCCAGGAGATACTTCTTAATTTGCTGAATTAAAATTATATAAAATAAAATTTTTTTGCAAGCAGGACAGGATGGTAAGAAAGTTTAGATTTTCTAAGACCTTCCTGTCCTAAATCATCTTCCCGGTTTACATAGGAAACATCTGGGAAGGCATGGCATAAAAACTCCCGGTTGATAAATGGATAGAGACCGGGAATTTCTGTGTTCGCTTTCTCCACATGGATGAAAGCGCAGTCGTTCAGAGTGTTTTTGCTTCCCAGGGTGAATGCCTGGAGGACGCCGTCGATATAGATTCCCGCCATCTGGAAGGACAGCAGATTTTCCTGCTCTATGAGTTTTAAAATACCAGTTTCTTCATAGGCCTGACAGTTGTATTTATCAGTGCCCTGGCGACTTGCCGCCCATTTGTGGTACAGCGTCATAATATCGTCTTTGTCGGCAGTGTGCAGCTCACGGTAGCAGTATCTGCCGTCAAAATGTTTCAGGAACTGGTTTACATGGTTCTTTTTTTTATGGTATTTCTTCCCGGACAGGGTCCGCAGCTTCCCCGCATCATAAATATAATCAAAGTTATCCCGGTCTTCCCTGCACTCATAGGAGGAAAGGATGTCCTCGTCCTTTAACAGGGCGGCTTTGCCGGGTTCGTCAACCAGACACATTTTCAGGGGTTCCTTCCACTGGCACCAGAAATATTCTTCCAGGGTGTGAAATGCGTCAGGAAGGGTTTCCAGTGTGCACAACGGCATCATGGCATAGTGGTTTCCAGAAGGAGGAGAGGAAATCATTGCAAGGAAATCCTCGTTGTACAGATAGCGGTTGTGGTAGTAATCTGCCCACATATAGTGACACAGGAAATGCCCCTCGCAGGTGCGAATCTGGCGGCGGGAGGCATATTCCTGTATCAGGTTTCGTGATTCGGGTGTAAGTGTTTGCAGTTTCATAGTTTTACTCATACGATACTCCATTACGAATTTGTTGTATTACGTTTTGCCCGCATACGCATGGTGGGGTCTAAAATCTTCTTGCGGATACGCAGGTTTTCCGGAGTAATTTCCAGCAGCTCATCGGTGTCGATAAAGTCCAGTGCCTGCTCCAGGGATAATTTTCTTGGAGGTGTCAGCTTCAATGCCTCATCTGCACTGGAGGAGCGGGTGTTTGTCATCTGTTTTTTCTTGCAGACGTTGACTTCAATATCATCGGTTTTTCCATTCTGTCCGAT
>CAZSGT010000060.1:0-8361 GCA_964606215.1 uncultured Lachnospiraceae bacterium | reverse complement strand
TTTTCTCACAAAAAACAACTAGTGTGCTGACTAAAGCAACATTCCCAGTGACTTAAATTCATGGTTCATATGATACCTTACATACCGCTTTGCCACCTGTCCCAGCTGTTCCTCTACCTCCGGAGAAACCGCAAAAGAGTACAATTTTGTCACCGGAGCAGAGACGATGTACTGCATCGCACGCCAGGTTCCTGTTTTCAGAACAATCCCCTGCTCATCTCCGGAAACGGTTCCGGCATGGTCCTCATGGCAGATTCCTCCCTTTTTTGCAAAAAAGACTGGCGCCTGTTCCACTGCCTTGCCGCAGTGGATACATTCGTATACCTGCGGCATCTCCCCGTCATAACACAGTATCTTTAATTCAAATATGTACTGCATCAGCTTCTTTGAGATTTCCCCTTTTTGCAATACCCGCAGGGACTGGTACAAAAGCTTCAGCATATCGCTGCATTCCACATTTTCTCTTGTCAGATACTCTGCCACTTCCATAAAATACGAAGCGTAGCAGACCCGCTCCCAGTCTCCCTGCAAATCTTCAAAATAATTTTCAATCTGTGCAGAGACAACGTTGTAGGAACTCCTTCCCTCATACAACGTAAATGTGCCAAACACAAAGGACTGACAGCAGGAAACCAGAGTGCTGTTAGGTTTTCTTGCCCCCCTGGCAAAGGCGGCAATTTTTCCCCGCTCTCTGGTTAACAGGACGATTCGTTTGTCATAATCGCCCACTGGAGACGCCTGCAATACCATCCCCATCACGGTTATCTGGTTGTTCATATGAATCCGTCTCGTTCCTTTCCACCGCGTCTGCCGAGCACTGTCTGGCTCCGGCATACTGCAAATAATCCAAGGCACTTCCTGTCTGTAAAAATATGTTCCAATATTGTTCCCTGTCTTCCATCATCGGTATCCTCCCGGCAAATTTTACTTGCTTTACATGGTTAGGATGACCCCACGGGAATCAATCTATGCCTGTCAAAGTTTGGTTACCACTCGTTATCCCGCTGGTTGTAACCAAAATTTTTCAAAAGAAAATCGCTGTCTCTCCAGTCTTTCTTTACCTTGACCCATATTTTTAAATTCACCTTACACGCCAGAAGATTTTCGATTTCCCTTCTGGCGTCACTGCCAATGCGCTTTAACATCTGTCCCTGTTTTCCAATGATAATCCCCTTATGGGAATCCCTTTCACAAATAATGGTGTCGTCAATACCTATCAGCCCACCGCCGCTTCTCTCCTTCATGCGCTCGATGCTGACTGCAATGCCGTGTGGAATCTCCTCGTCAAGACGGTGCAGTGCCTTTTCCCGGATTAGCTCCGCCACAATCTGGCGCTCCGGCTGGTCAGTGATGGTATCCTCATCATAAAACTTCGGTCCATTTGGCAGATACTTCATAATCACCTTCAGAAGTTCATCTGTATTTTCCCCTTTATAGGCAGAAACCGGCACAATCTCCGCGAAGGCAAGGGCGTCCTTGTAGGCGGCAATGGCTTCTAAAATCTCTTCCTTTCGCACCGTATCAATTTTATTGATAACCAGAATCACCGGCGTCTTTATCCGGGCCAGCTGCTCTATAATATGCCGCTCCCCCGCCCCGATAAAGGTGGTGGGCTCCACCAGCCATAAAATCACATCCACCTCTTTCAATGTGCGTTCCGCTGTAGTTACCATGTATTTTCCCAATTTATTTTTTGCCTTGTGAATCCCCGGAGTATCTAAAAATATAATCTGCCCCTCTTCACTGGTATACACGGTCTGAATGCGGTTTCTGGTAGTCTGGGGTTTATTGGAGGTAATGGCAATCTTCTGTCCAATGAGCTGGTTCATCAGCGTGGACTTTCCCACATTAGGCCGACCAATCAGCGTGGCAAACCCAGACTTGTATTTTTTACCGGATGATTTCCACATGTCCGAATCGCTCCTTTTCATCTGTAATCTTTAACTCGCTTCCAATGACGCAGCGCTTGCCATGTTCCATGACAGCAGATAACATCGGTGCCAGACTGCGAATTTTTTCTACATCTGTAGATAAAATCTCATTCCTCCACTCCTGACGCATCTGCGGGGTCACTCCCGCCATGTAGTCCGAAAATGCAATACTTCCCATGATTGCCGGACCATAGGGCATATCTTCATTACTGATGGCTCCGATGATACATTTCGTCATTTCCTCCTCATCCGCTTCAAATTCTTTCAGATATCCCGGCACCTGTTCATACACTCCATAGGTCTCCATCAGTTTCGGGTCCCGGAAGGAAACAAAGGAAATCTGCCCGTTTTTCGTTGCCTGCATAAACACGCCGTAGGCTCCTCCCACCACACGGACCTGGTTCCACAGATAATTGTAATTCAACAGGTTTGACAGTACCGATAAACTACCGTCATAGCCGTATCCTTTCTCTGTAAAGTTTCCGGTCAGCGCATTGAACTGCACCTGTCCCGGTGTGATAAACGCCTCTTCCTTATCCTGAAGCATTACCGGATACACTGGCGCTTCCGGTTTTTCTACCGCTGTAGAATCATTTTCCCGTTCTTCCAGCTTTTCTATCATTTCTCCAAGGGCATTTTCTGCCTGCTCCATACCTTTGGTATCTGCCGTATAGCTTAACAAAAGCCGCTCTTTCCGGAACATCACCGCAGTCAGATAACGAAGCACCTGCACCAGCATATCTGCTTTCTCCTCAAAGTTTGCCTTCAAATCACACAGAAAGTCATAATAGCCAATGCCTTCCATCATGTCCATAATAAATCCGGCTTCATTTTCATAGGACAGCGCCCTGCGTCTGGCTGCCATATGTCCGGATTCCTGAAATTCATTTCGTTTTGAAATTACTGCGCTGTCAATAATTTCCTTTAAACGTTTTTTATCATCCAGCACGGAGGTAAACAGAATTTCATCCATCAGCCGGAACATCTCGTTCTCTTTTCCATACAATGCCTTGCCGGCTACCATAAACGTATAAATCAACTGGCCCTTTTCTTTATCCATCGGCTCGGCAGCCACGGCATTGTAGCCAATCCCGCCTGTATAGGTATCTTCCTCATTGGCCAGCTCCAGATAATTGTAGTGCTCTGTACCCAGTGTACCCAGGGCGGAACAAAGCAGGGAAATATATGGTGCGTACTCCTTCCACGGAACAATATCAAAAGCCAGCTTCACATAGGAGATTCCTTTTGTGAAGTAGTCGTGGTGGAGCAGCCGGACATCTTTTACTTCTTTTTCTTCACAGTGATAAGCGACCGCTTTCTTGCTGATATCTTCTATGGTAAGCATAGGTAAGGCGGCAAGCTCTTCCTTGGTAGATGGCTCCTCCTGATAACGGTGCAGATTTTCGGTGTCCGCAATCAATGCCTGTATCTCCTCCTCACTCATAGCGGCTTTCTTTTCTGCCAGCTTCCCTGCCAGGGCTTCTTCCGTCCTTCTGGTCAGTCCTTTATCCGGCTTTAGTGCAAGCACCACCGCATGGGTGTTTTCAAGGATATAGGTTTTCAGAAGGTTTTCATAGTACCCGCTGTCAATATTTTCCCGCAAAAACTTCAGGGTATCCTCGTAATATAAACTGTCAAAGGCTGCCCCATCATCGTGGAGCCACGTTGTCATCACATCCATGGCATATAATATGCCTGCCGGATATGTGGCGTTTTTCCCCTCCCTGACACGAAACTCCAGATTATTTACCGCTGCGGTCAGACTCTTTTTGTCCAGGCCCTCATTTACCAGCTGTTCCACCGTGTCCATAATAACCTGCAGAAATTCATCCTTTTTATCGGCGCGGGCGCCTTTCACCTCGATTTCAAACATGGGCTGACGGATGCCGTTGTCAAAACCTGCCACCACATTATCACCAATTCCCGCATCCAAAAGAGCCCGGCGCACCGGGGCACCCGCATTTCCAAAAAGGACTTTCCGCAAAATCTGCATGGCGGCACAGGTCTTTCCATCCAGAGCGGAGCCTGCGCATGCAGCATACTCCAAGTAAGTCTGTTCCTCGCCATCCCCCTCACTGACAGCATAGGATTCTTCTACAAATTGTATCTCGGAAAAAGGTTCCTGAATGGGAATAGACGAATCAATCTCCAGTTTATCGAACTTTGACAGATACTCGGTGTCTATCCACGCCAGCTTCTCCGCCACATCCATATCTCCGTACAGAAAAATATAACTGTTGGAGGGATGATAATATCTGCGGTGAAATTCCAGATATTCCTCTCTGGTAAGCTCCGGAATCTCTGCCGGGTCACCGCCGGATTCCTTTGCATAGGGAGTATCTGGAAACAGCGCCGACATTGCGATGCTGTCCAACCGCTCCTCCGGTGAGGAAAATACTCCTTTCATCTCATTATATACAACTCCGTTGTAGATGATGGGCGCATCCGCATCCTCCAACTCATAATGCCAGCCCTCCTGCTTAAATATCTCCTCTTTGTTATATATATTGGGAAAAAACACCGCATCCATATACACGTGCATCAGATTCTGAAAATCTTTGTCGTTACAGCTCGCCACCGGATACATGGTCTTATCCGGAAAGGTCATGGCATTTAAAAACGTGCTCAGGGAACCCTTTGCCAGCTCTACAAAGGGATCTTTTGCCGGAAACAATCTGGAGCCGCAAAGCACGGTATGTTCAATAATATGCGCCACCCCTGTTCCGTCCTCCGGCGGAGTGCGAAAACTGATGGAAAATGTTTTATTCTTTTCCCCATTGTGCAAAACCATGACTCTGGCACCAGTTTTCCCATGCTCCAGCAAAATCGCCTGGCTGTCCACCTCTGAAATCTTCTCCTCCCGAATAACCTTATATGAACCCGGAAGTGTCTTTGTATCAATGTCTTTCCACTGTGTTTTCATACATATCCTCTTTTCCGCACTGTTCTCCCGTGCATTTTCTGGCATATCATCTATGTGATATACTTCATTTACTTCCAGTATACCATAGCATTTCCAGTTTTTATATATTTTATTTGACTTTTCTACCCCTATGTAGTATATTAGGTATATCGCATTTACTGGGAAGGTTTGTTTTCAGATATTGCGGAACATTTTATTTTATTTATTTTAGGAGGCAGTTTCATGAAGGGAACAGTTAAATGGTTTAATGCCAAAAAGGGTTTTGGGTTCATTTCTGATGAGACAGGAAACGATGTATTTGTACACTTTTCTGCACTTCAGATGGATGGTTTCAAAGTTCTGGATGAAGGAGAGGCCGTTGAGTTTGACGTCATTAATGGCGAGAAAGGTCCTCAGGCTGCAAATGTAGTTAAATGCTAATATTTGCAAAAAATTATAATTTACTGCATATGTAAATCTTTTTAATATAAGTTGTAAGCGGCTTCAGCCGACAGCCACATTATTTCAAAGTAATAGTATTTATCTATGTATGAAAAAGTTATAATAAAAAAATAGGATGTACCAAAAGGTACATCCTATTTTTTTATACCGATAAACGGGCTCGCAAAGTGTTTTTTCATTGTTCCTCTTGCTCTGCCATTTCCATTTCCTCCATCATTGCGTCATGCTCCATACACTTTCGCCTTATCCTGCGGATAAAGAGAAGCACCACAGTGCAGAATATATCGGCGTATAATATACTACAAAGTAAAAATACGATTCCCATTCCCTGACTTTCAATAGATTTCTTAAACACCCCTAACCAAAAATCACCGGTCGCCGCCGTCCCAAACCAGGTTGCCGGTGCTATAAAAAACAAACAAAAACCATGATGCGTACGGAGAAATAATAATGCGGCAATGATATAAATAACGACGGCGGTCAGCACTGCATCTGCAAAAATAAAATACTCATTCTGTATTAGTTCCAGAATGCATATGATGTTACCGTACATAAACCCAAATACTAATGCACTAAGAATTACAAAAAACCTTTTTATAGCAATATTCATTTCCGACCTCCTCTTTCAATCATTTAATATTTTCATAAACATCTTATTGTGGCGCCGGACCTGGCATCGGTAATTCCCGGTAATTTTTCGAACCTTCTTTCCATGTAATTTTCATAGGGCAATGTCCTTTGTAAATATACGGTTTTCCCTCCCCGCACTCCATGAGATAATACATCTCAGATTCTTTGGTAAATCCTACCCTCTGATCATTATACTTGGTCCAATCATAACAATCAATTAGATAATAATCTATAACGGCAGTATAGTATCCATTAGATTTTTCAATTTTAGCATTCAGCATAGCGTTGATACTGCCCACTGCACATCCCAAATCCATATTTTTCAGCATTTTTAGCCAGTCTCCTGCATACTTCCCTCCGGTAAGCTGCACTGCAGGATTGGAGTACATATAAAACATGTTTTTCCGGCTTTTCTTTCCATACTTATTCGCCGCCTTTATCATTGCCTGTATGTTTTTCTTTTGATACTTCCGATATTCCTTTGTGGAGGCAAACGCCGTCATATTAGCATTCTTCTGTTTTCCCGTATTGCCGATATAATGTTTTAAATTTCCGGTGGCATTTTTCAAGATCACGCTAAATACAGTAATGGTCCGCTTTGCATTCTTCATGTACTTTTTAATTTTCTTTGCGTCACCTTTTTTGGTGTCATATACTGCTAAGGCTTTCTCCAGATTTTTTTCCACAGCTTTACACGATAGAGAATAGTCCGCAAATTTATTCCCGCTGGATTTCTTAAATTTCGCAACTCTTTTTCCGCCTGCTTTCTTTGCCAATCGCAGGTTACTTTTACTAGAATCTATGATGTCCTCCTCCAAGTCCGAAAACATTTCAAAGGCACAGCTATCTTCCAAATCTTCCACCGTATCGCCATCGGAATCTATGGCATCAGGATAACTTTTAATGTGAAAATATTTTATATTCTTTCCAAATATATATTTAGTACAGACACCGCCGATTTCCTCATAGTCAGACATCCCATCCCCATCGGTGTCGGCTATGGAAGCATCCGAATAAATCACCGAACCATTTGATATTTTCATACCTTTTTTTTCGTATACATCCAGCAAACCATCTCCGTCTGCATCTGTTTTACTGACATCACCCAGTATGCTCTTTGACAGCTTTGACACGGTTTTTACAATATCTGTTTCTTCTTTTATCAGATAAAATATACCGCCGGTCTCCTTCGAAATTTGTTCACAGACCTGCTCCCTTTTTTCGTTCTCTCCAATCAAAAGAATATTAATTTTTATGGAATGCTTTCTGGCAAGTTTTATCGCCTCCTCCTGATATGTAACTGCTCCGTCACAAATCATAATCAATTCCCTGCCATTTTTTGAGTGTATATCAAAATTCTGTATGGATTCCATCAGACCAACATCAGCGTCCGTTGTACCCCCTGCAGTAATGGAATCCACGTATTTATGCAAATCTTCAGCATTACTGATAAAATCACACAGCTTGTTTATTTTATGATGATATGTAAGAATACTCATACGGTCATCATAATACAACTTGTCAATCAGCTTACCAGCAGCTTCTTTCGCCTTTTCAATTTTCCCATGTTTCATGCTTCCCGAAACATCTATGCTTAATTGAATATCAAAGTATCCATCCTGCTTATCTGTCCGGTAATCGATTTCCTCTTTCCATGCATTCTCCCATAAATTTTCGTCAACCAACATATATTTCCCCGATTCCAGGATATTGCAGGAAATGATACCAGCACTTGTATCATTTAAAATATTATCCGCATACACAAATTCATCTTGGTTTTCATTATAAAAGAGAATAGAGAGCGAATCTTTTTTATGCGTTTTCAACTTAGTGACATCATAGTATATCCTTAACTCTGCATTACCAAACTGTCCTTCGCTGTCTATAAAAATTTCAATCGGGTCTCCAATCAGCCCCACCACACCGGACACCAAAACATCCTTATCAAAAATATCTTCCATCTCTATGGTATTTTCAATCAATCCATTAGTATCTGCCTGTACTTCTATTTTTGAGATTTCATCCCCATTAATTTGTTCCAAGTTGGTAGAAAGAGATTGTCGGATAAACTCTTTATCATCCATGATACCATTATCGTTGCTGTCTTTTTTTAACGGATTCATATCCAGGATGATTTCGTCCCCATCTCCCAGTCCGTCTCCGTCGGTATCCTCACATAATGGATCGGTGTGGTATGTATTCAGTTCCTCTCCATCCTCCAGTCCATCTTCATCCGTATCCAAATCATATATCAACGTACCAATTTCCAACTCTTTGGTATTTTGTAACCCATCCTGGTCAGAATCCTCATCTCCATCGGAAATGCCATCTCCATTAGTATCCACCAAATTAGGATTCAGCCCCAAATAGACGGTTTCCACATATATTAAAAGAGTTTTAAAGATCAAACATTATGGACGATACGTTGACGATATG
>CAZSGT010000059.1:1719-8393 GCA_964606215.1 uncultured Lachnospiraceae bacterium | reverse complement strand
AACCACGGAAACTCCACACGAAATAGTTGGCAAGAGCCAGCACCAGCGGAATGGTGACCATCAGTGCAGAGGTATATTTCATACGGTTGGTAATGGTGTACAACACCCACCAGATTACGCCAAACAGGAACGAATTTAACAATCCCCGCCAGCTGAAGAATTTCTGGAAGAATGAGACAAAACCAAATCCACCCACCATCTCTACAATAATAAAGGCAACCAGCGGTGAAGTGAAAAACAGAATCCGCGCCATAAGCTTTTCTACGTCAATAGGTTTTACCTCTTTACCGCCTTTTGTACGTTTTTTCTGAATCCATGCATTCAGCTTGTCCCAGGGAAGCCATATCATAAGCAGCGCAAAAATTAAAGTTACTGCCATCATGCAGAGATTTTTTACAGCAAAAAACTGGGTCGTATATTTCCCCATGACGTGCCACTCTTCATCGACGCCTTCTGCCCCTGTCATTTCCTGCCACAGCCACTGTTTCTTTTTGCTTAACATCAACGTAAAGCCCTGTTCATTCCTGGCTTTTTTTGTCTCTATGCGCAGGGTATAAACCTGCCCGTCCTCGGTGGGAACCGGCTCGTCAAATTTAAATTCTGCCCTCTTGGCATTTATGTTTGAAAGAATCTTTTTCGCACTGCCAAGTTCCTTTCCCTCACTGTCGAGGATGGTTATGATTACCTTTCCTTTCGCCTGATTAAATCCCTGATTGTGGAAACGAATCATCATTTCAGTGATATTTCCTTTTGATACGACAAACTTCTGCTCCACGGTTTTGTCACCAAGCATAGAATACTCTTGTCGGTCTCTGCCGTTCTTTGAACTGAATACCGCGCTGTCATATAAGTATTCCTTGTTAGCAGCCAAAAACAAAATGCAGCCCAGCACACACAAGGTCAGCACTATGTTCTTCGTGAGTTTAAAAAGCTTCGTTTCGCTTATTTTTTTCTTGTCTGCTTTGGTTCCCTGTTCCTTTTTCTCTCGCTCTTTCTGTTCCATGTCCACAATCCTTTCTATCAAACAACCCCACTCCAATTTACGATAATAGCACAAACAAAGCGAAAAGTCACTATTTTTTTGCCAGAAAACGCCATTTTTCACGGTATTTTCTTTTTATTATCTATCTCCTGTCAGGTATTTTTTATACGATATGCCTATGCAATAAACACTGCCACAACCATATACATTAATAGGGCGGTTATATATCGACGTTTTTACCTGCCTAAATTTCTATCTGCTACGTTGTCATCACTCGCTACAGCTCAATCTTTCGCCTTGCAAATAGAAATTTATTCTGGGTAAAATTCGTTCGACATATAACCGCCTTAGTAATACCACACAAAATTTTATACTTTTTTAACCAGTAAAAGCTTATCTCCCACCTGCAGTCTGTCAGATTCCATTTCGTTTTGCTCCATAATAGAATCCGTCGTAGTATAAAAACGTTTCGCAATGTCCCACAAGGTATCGTTTTCTTTTGCAATATATCCCACCAACCCCGGCATCTGCTGAATCTTTTCCATGTCCAGCTCCGCCTCCTCTATCTGCGTAATTACCATTTCTTTTTGCGGGTCAAAGGCAATGACGTCCAGACAAACTGTTCCTTTTACTTCCGCTTCACTGCCATCCAGCATGGTTACAGATAAATCTTCCAGACACGGCGTCAATTCATAGACTGTGTTTTCCTTGATGTCCTTCACCTCCACCAGCTGGCTAAAGGGCACTACTCCTTTTTCCGAACCCAGCGGACTGTCGTCGGTATCTGTGACGTACAAAAGCTGCACTTCGATTACGCCTTCAATCTGAATGCCCTCATCGGTAATTTCCTCCTCATCAATGCGGACAACTCCGCTTCCGTTGCAAATCTGCAAAATCTTTCCACCATCTCCCCGGATATCCATGCGCTCTGAAACCCGGACTTTGCTGTTGTTTTTGTAGAGAAGCTTATCATAGTATGCCGGTTTTTGCACTGGACGAAGCTCTTTCGCCGTGGAATACACATCCCTTAGAAGGGTAAGGCTTTCCTCTTCGTATACCTTGATGGACAGCTCCAACACAATCTCGCAGTCCAAAATCCGATTTTCGCCGTCATCATCGGGTTTCACCTGAATATCCTTGCTGTGCACCTGCACATTGACATGGGATATCATAGATTCATTGCTTGTGTCCAGGGAAATGGTACCGGAAAACGGAATGCGGTTTTGTGAGTAATAAATCCGCCGCTCCTCGTCCTCACTGGCATAGAGCAAAAATACTTCCACCTCACCGCTGATATGCAGCCCCTCCGATACCAGTCTGGTCTCCACTCCCTGCAAAGTTGTTTCACTGTAGAGAAGTTCCGCAATATTTGGTTTTGCCGCCGGCATAATTATTTCATCTTTTACACGGAAAATATCTTTCTTATTTTCCCTGCAATGGGTAATATCCAGTTCCTTTTTCTGGCACCATATCTGCCCGTTCTCTTCCACATCCACCGCCACTTCTTCGTCATACGATTCCCCAGCGGTATAGTAGAAGCTGACAATGGCTCGGACACTGCATTTTCTGGAATTGATGAGACTGGTGCTCAAATCTTCCAAATCCCATTTGCATACAATATTATCCTGCTGGCAGGCATTGTCCATATTTACCACTTCCTCAAAGGGAAGCTCTCCTGTCAGGCTATGTACTGGTCTTACATCATCTTCGCTGACGTACAGCAAATCAAAATGCAGATTTCCTTTCACCAAAATCTTTCCGTTCTGTGGTTTGATTTCCTGAATAATCACGCAGCCCTGTTCTTTCACAATCTTTTCCACATCCGGTTTGGCGTCCGGCACATTGAAATCATCATCCAGTGTCATCTGCACCGTACTGCTGCATTTCCGCCGATTCATATGTATAGTCTTCATCTGCATATCCATAGTAGGCCTCCATTCATTACACTAATCTTGTCAATATTTTTCCTATAGTAATCTATGAAGACTTACTGGGGAATATGCAAAAAACCATACGGTTTCACTGTAAAGATTGGAATCGGCTCTCCCAACTGATGTTTATTTTTTCCGCACTTTCACCATCCGGCTGAATTTCCCCGGCACCCACACACCACTTTGCTTTGTATATGCAGACACCCGCACCTCGCAGGTCTCTCCCTGTTTCAAGGAGCACAATGTCGCCCGCTTTCCTTTGACTATTTTCTCTTTCTGTGCCTGGTATTTTCCGTTTTTCTTGATGCGGTAGGTGATTTTGTATTTCTTTACTGCGGCGTTTTCCAACTTATTAAAGGAAACCTGTACTTTTCCCTTTTTCAGCTTTGCCTTTACCCGGGTGGGAGCAGGATGCAGAGTGTATGGGCGCTGGTTATACATTTTGGTGAGTTTGTATTTTTTTGAAGAATCTATTTGTTCTTTTGTAAACGCAAACGCACCTCTGGAATCCGGATATAAAATATTTATTTTCTGTTTACGGTATCCTGAGATATACCAACATGGTACTGAATCCCTTAAAAATTTGATATCCTTATTTTGAACAACTATGGTTTTTAAAAGGTTATCTTTCGATGTCTTATCGTCGAAATCATCATTTGCCCAATACTCTTTTACCTTTTTCACATAGGATGGAATCACCATCATCTTTGCCGGACTAATCATGGATAAAAGAGTATCCCCCTTTTTGTTAAGTATCATATTATCCTTTGCCATAAGATACTTGTTTTTGGAATCTATTGTAACATTGCCCTTTAACTTTGCAGTACCCTTAAATGCATGAGTTCCAATTTCTTTTACGGTTTTGGGAATGTAGACCTCCTTCAGATTTGTACAGCCACCAAATGCATACCCCGGTATTACCTTTACCCCCTCCGGAACGGCAATTCTTTTCAAGCCTTTACAGTTTGCAAAAATACCATCTCCAAGCTCTGACGCTTTAGATATATCGGGCAATTTCTGAAGTTTCTCACAATCTTCAAACGCATACTCCCCTATCCTGCATCCCTTCGAAACCTGAAAACTGGTTATAGCAGCACCGCATAACGCAGCGCATCCTATAAATGACACTTTTTCAGAACCAATGATTTCCTTTAATTTTTTACATCCAAAAAATGCGCCATCCCCTATGGATATCTTTTCCCCGAGAAATTGAATCTCCTCCAATGTCCCATATCCGGAAAACGTATACCTTTCGATAAAATCTACATTTTTTCCAAAGATAATTTTTTTATATCCTGTTCCGATAGTGAAGATATCCTCCTCCGACCCAGTATCATACCATGAATCTGTACCAACCGCACTAATCAAGTATGTTTTTCCTTTGATAGTCACACTCTCCGGAATCACAAGTGTCGTCTGTCCCGGTTTTGCATCCGGCGTACTTACAAGGAAAACTGCCCGTTCCGAATAACGATACCAATGAAGATATACATTGCCCGTATCGTCATACAATATGTTGCATCCCTCATTGTTATATACGTCTTTATACTTATTCAACAGGGACTCATTTACTTTTGCATCCGCTGGTTTTGCCGTAAGCAGTATGCCAAATAAAATAACAAGCAGTATATAATATCTTTTTTTCATGTTAATCTCTCCTCCAACGTATATGTTCTGATACCTCCACGCCATTATGAACGTAAAGCTTTCTTTTTCACACTTATTTGATTCGTATCCTTTTTGCTCTTCTTTTCAGAACTTTCCTATAAAACAAACGCTGTCACGCTCCGGCGAGCCAGCTTATTGTAGGAACAAAGAGTTTCGCTTGCGAAACTCTTGCGCCGCAAATGCGTCGCATTAGCGACATTTTACATCTGCATTTGCGTGCGCATCCTGGCGGAGCGTTTTTTACTCTATAGGAATAGTCGTGAAACGACTACTTTCCTATAGAGTAAAAACAGGCTGTGCGCAATGCATTGCACACAGCCTTCATACATGGTGGCCCGTATTTCGTTTCTTTTAGTTGCAAAGAAGTGTCATCTGAACATCTTTTGTCAGCACATCTGTGTAACTATAAGAAACCGTCTGGAATGTAGCGTCAAACTTATTTTCAACCTTTACCAGGAAGATATTTGGATATGTCTCAGAGATTACACCCTCAGAAATATCAATTTTGTGTCTTCCACGGTTCGCACGGATTTTCACCTTGCTTCCGATGCGGTTGTCAATAGCTCTGCGTACTTTCATTACGTCTGATTGACTCATCAATACACCCATGCCTTTCTTATTGTGGTCAGATACCTCTATCCGACCGTTCTTCACCTACCGAGAGATATTTTAACATATTTTGCCTGAAAAATCAATTTTCACACCCGTCCACGCGTCTCTTTTAATATAAATATTGCTTAATTCTTATTGGCTTTATCTATAATTATATGTATGTATTGCACATATATTTTTCAAGTTATTATTGTTTCAGTCATTTTCATTGTCTATTATGTATATTTATGCAAAAATAATTTATGCAATATACACAATATTAACATACACCACAATATATATGGTTTCGCCCTCGTACAATCATCTACATTTTGTAGAACACTGTCGATGTGGGTTTTTTTATAAATTTCTGTGCAAACTACCCGCATGTTATGTTATGATACTATTATGAAGAAAGGCAGGTGAGCACTATGCATAGTTTTCTGCGCGCTATTGGATTTAGCAGCATTCAGAACCGCGGCCAGCTGGATAACCTTTTAGGGCAGGTTATGAACGCACCTACCATGAAAAGTTCCTATCCTGCTGGAACCAAACAGACCTATACAGAATTTCGCAGGGACTTTGCAGAGGGCATTGGACTTGCCATTCGGGGAGAATATGACGCCTACGGCTTTTTTCACCTGGAGCATTACTTTCCATATTTTATCGGACCGCTGGTGACCGCCAAAGAAGACGTAATGATTCACAAACGGGTGGACACCGATGCGTTTACCGCCATGTGCGATGACTACCGATTGGGAATTTCCCTGATATTTTATCTGATTAACTCGGTGGATTACCTGCAATCCAAGACAAGACAAAGCGATGGCAGAATGGCGCCGGTAACGCTTTCCGCACTATCTACCTCCGGCATGATTCTCCTTCCCGTGACGAAACCCAAAACCCGCGGAAAAAACGTAACGGATTTCGGACGGCGGACAAAGCTCATCGCCGAGGCAAAAGCCGGCAATCAGGAAGCCATGGACAATCTTGCCCTGGATGAGATAGACCTTTACGCAAATATCAGCCGCCGTGCCAGGGTGGAGGATTTATATACCATTGTGGACACCACGTTTATCCCCTATGGAACGGAGTCCGATAACTATTCCATTATCGGCACTATCCTAAACTGGAAACTGGTTACAAACCGCTTTTCGGGCGAAGAGGTTTACCAGCTTCAGATTTCCTGCAACGATTTAGTATTTGCTATCTGCATTGCCAAAGCGGATTTACTGGGCGAGCCCATGATTGGCAGACGCTTTAAGGGTACCGTGTGGATGCAGGGACAGGTGGATTTTACGGAATTGTAAGCCATTTTACCGGGAAGGGATGAAAATATGATGGAAGAGAGCTTGGCACAACGCACAGCAGACAAATTAAGAAATTTAATACTTACAGAAAATGTATATACATTTGGCGATAAGCTGCCAAACGAAATTGCCCTTTCCGAGCAGCTGCATATCAGCAGGACGACCCTTCGGGAAGCAGTTCACATCCTGATA
>CAZSGT010000059.1:0-1709 GCA_964606215.1 uncultured Lachnospiraceae bacterium | reverse complement strand
TAAACATCCAGCGGGGAAAAGGCACTTTTGTTGTGGGGCAGATGGAGCGCCAGACAGACAGCGGTGTAGATTTACAGGAATTGAGCAACAAAAAAGTAACTTTGCGCGATTTATATGAGACACGGATGATTTTTGAACCGGAGGCTGCCGCCCTGGCATGCAAACGAGCAAGCGATGAAGAAATTGCACATATTTTGGAACTGGGAGAACAATGCCAAAAACATTTAAAAAAAAGCTACGCAGGGCAGAAAAGAATCGAATCAGAAATCGCCTTTCACGGAGCACTTATCAAAGCATCCCACAATGAATTTATCAGCCAATTTTTACCAGTACTAACGGCAACTATCGAAAAGACTTTTGATTTGGACCATAATCTGCCTTCCATTGCGAAGGATGCCTATGAAGACCATTCCATGATTATGAAATTCTTAGAACAACGTAATCCGGAAGCCCTGAAATGCGCTATCAAAATTCATTTAAACAATGCCATGCACACGGAAGAGCTGACATAATCCATTTGGCACAGTACCTTTTAAGTAAACGTACCAGTGAAAGGTTGATATGCAGAATATATTAATATTTATAAAACTGTCACACAGACTGTTGTGTGGCAGTTTTTTTGCAATAAGCTAATTCACATAGCATGACCACATTTTCCGCAGACATATAAAATGGACATTTCTTGCTTGTAAAAAAGTATTGACATTGTAACCATAATATATTATAGTTGTCATACAACATTTAATATGATGTCTACTCTCATGTCGAGTAAGTGTAAAAGGAGGACAACTATGAGTGAATCAAAAATTTTTTATGAGGAGGACTGCAACCTCAGCCTTTTAAATGACAAGACTATCGCAGTAATCGGCTACGGAAGCCAGGGACACGCACATGCTCTGAATGCAAAAGAATCCGGATGCAATGTTATCATCGGACTTTACGAAGGGAGCAAATCATGGGCAAAAGCCGAAGCACAGGGGTTCCAGGTATTTACCGCAGCACAGGCAGCAAAAAAAGCTGACATTATCATGCTTCTAATTAATGACGAGCTACAGGCAGATATGTATAAAAAGGATATCGAGCCAAACTTAGAAGAAGGAAACATGTTGATGTTTGCCCATGGTTTCAACATTCATTTCGGCTGCATCACACCACCGGAAAATGTGGATGTTACCATGGTAGCGCCAAAAGGTCCTGGACATACGGTGAGAAGTGAGTACCAGGCAGGCAAAGGCGTTCCCTGTCTGGTAGCAGTGGAACAGGACGCCACCGGAAAAGCACAGGAGTATGCATTGGCATATGCCCTTGCCATCGGCGGTGCAAGAGCGGGTGTTCTGGAAACAACATTCCGCACGGAAACGGAGACAGATTTGTTTGGCGAGCAGGCCGTTCTGTGCGGCGGCGTCTGCGCACTGATGCAGGCTGGTTTTGAAACATTGACTGAAGCCGGTTATGATTCCAGAAATGCCTACTTTGAATGTATTCACGAGATAAAATTGATTGTTGACCTGATTTATCAGTCCGGTTTTGCCGGAATGCGATATTCCATTTCTAACACGGCAGAATACGGCGACTATATCACAGGCCCGAAAATCATCACTGAGGAAACAAAAAAGACGATGAAACAGATTTTATCAGATATTCAGGATGGCTCCTTTGCCAAAGACTTTCTTTTAGAAATGTCTTCTGGAGGACAGGCACACTTTAAG
>CAZSGT010000058.1:0-8444 GCA_964606215.1 uncultured Lachnospiraceae bacterium | reverse complement strand
ATCGCCATTTACATATTTCTCCGGTCCGCGAAATGGCATCGTGACAGGAACATGGAGCAATGCCTCCTTCAAAAAATCTCCGCTAAAGTGATTCCCTGTAACCCGCCCTGCATAATTCATGCTCCAATATGGCTTTTGGCTTATCCACAAGGCCTCTTCTCCCACAAATTTTTCTCCTCCCAGATATGTATCATAGTACATATAGTCGCCCTCTCTATACACCAAATCATGTGACTCTGGTCTTGTAGAAACTGTTTCCGCTCCTTTTCCTGCATAGGTGGCTTTTTTTGCTTTTATTAAAAAAGAAACCATTGCACTATTCTCTGTCATAACTTTACTCCTGTCCATCCAAAAATTAATCGAAATGCTATTTCAGAAAGTCACAAAACTCTTTCAGTTCTTTTTTCTTTTCCTCCGAAAGACAATTATATTCCGTACTACAAATTGCACCCTCTAATGCATATAAATGTACCAGACAAACATTTGGATATTCCTGTTTTAGTTGTAAAAATGCCTGTTTGGCACCTGTTTTGGCAAGTTTCTCCGGCGAATCTATCCCAACTGTTTGCAGTTTTTTCGCCATTTCTTTACCAATATTCATCATTGCTGTCAATTCTGACATATGCTCTCCTCTCAAACGAGCCTTCCGACTTCCAGAAATTTTCAAATCCATTGAATAAACGCTGTCTTATCCTCGCTGTTATACCCTGCATTCCGATAAAAATTCAATGTACTTTCCTGTTTGGAACTATTTTCTCACACCTCAATATCCTCATCAAAAGCTCCATCATCAATCAGCTCCAAAAGAATATCCACAATATGGGCGTCTAACTGTGTTCCTGAAACTCGTTTCAACTCGGAAATAATTTTCTCCATTGGCATTCTTTTTCTGTATGGACGAGTGGAATGCATGGCATCAAAGGTATCTGCAACTGCAATAATTCTCGCAATATTCGGAATTTCATCTGCCTGCTTTCCGTTGGGATACCCCTTCCCATCTAACCGCTCATGATGGTACCCGGCACCCAATGCCAGATTCGGCAGACAGTCAATCTCTTTTAAAATATCGTAACCATACTGGGCATGCTGCTTAATCATCTCATACTCATCATCGGTGAGGCTTCCGGGCTTGTTTAAAATATTTTCCGGAATCACGACCTTCCCAATATCATGAAGCAGTGCTATGTGATATATGTTCTCCAGCGCTTTGTCGTTATATCCCAACCGCATTGCAATCATCTTTGCATACTCTGCCACCCGGAAGGAATGCCCCTTTGTATACTGGTCCTTGATGTCAATACTTTTTGCAAAAGCACGTATCATCTGGTTAATAAACAGCTCGCCTTCCTTTTCCTCCTGGATTGCCCGCTTCAATTCTTCATTTTGTTCTTCCAGCTTGATTGAAAATGCATGAATCTCATCTTTCATAAAGTGGACGCAATTTTCCGGTATATTACTTCCATTGTAAATCGCTGCAGCCATTTCCAGACAGTTCCCATAGCCACACGCTCCACAATTAATATTTCTCTGCGCCCATTCTCTTTTATTCATGGAAATAAATATTTTATCCAATTCATCCTCACTGGGCTCACGCAAGGAAACATTGCTTGATTTATCGGTATAATTCCGCATAAAATCCCGGATATCCAATTCAGAAAACTGCCTGTTAAACTCCTCTAAACGTTCCGCTGGCGTAAGATTTTTTGAAAATGGATGCCCTTCACCGTTTTTCTTGCTGCGTTCTCTGATTTCCTGCAGATTATAATAGTTATCCTCCGAATCATTTTTTTCCGTTTCTATACCCGTTCCGTAAAGACATCCCCTGTCACAGTTCAGAATATCAATCATAAACGGTACTCTTTGTTCTCTTTCCAACCGCTTCCTATAATCCTGCAAAAAGGCATACGCCCGCTTTTCTCCCTCTACCTGCCGTATAAATGCCTCTTCACCGCAAAACCAGTAGACATTCTCCTTGAGACCTCCCGGGGTGGGATAAATCGAACCTAAACCATATTCAATTTCATCTGTTGCGTCTGCGCCAGTAATATGATGCTTCCGCACATACTCCATAAAATGATTGAAAGTCAGATTATAAGATACATAACCATGTGTATTTGAATCGGTAATCTCAACCTTTTTTGCAATACATGGACTGATAAATGCCAGCTTATCCGTAATATGCATATATTTTTTTACATATATTGCCGCACACATCAAGGGACTATGAACCGGTATCAGTTTCTGTATCAGGTCCGGCGTATAATGTTCTATGTAATTAACCACTGCGGGACAGGGCTGGGAAATTCCACCTTCCAGGTTATGCTCTGAAATATAGTTAATATATCCCCATGTAGTAATATCAGCGCCAAAGCTGACACTGATTATCCGATTTACTCCCAAATTCTTCAAGCCACCCAATATGGAAGCATATTCCTCGGGATAATTCGCCTCAAATGCCGGGGCAACCAGTACAGATATTTGCTCCCCGCACGCTAAATCACGGAAAAATTGCTCCGTATCATCATAATATTCTCTGGCCTTATGCTCGCACACATCAAAGCAGGCGCCGCATCCGACACAATTTTCACTATGCACCTCAATCCGCTGTCCCTCCTCAGATTGAACCGAGTAATTTGCAGTTAAAACTGGACAGACCGAAATACAACGATTACATCCCTGACATTTTTCATTTGTATAAATCAGCTGGCTCATTTTTTTCTCCCCTTTTCATGCAATTATATATACTATAACATATTTTCAATACTTATACCATATAAAATATCCCCCTCCACCCCCTACAATTTTGCATAACTGGGAAATTTTACTGCTTCGTTATCACCGCCACCGCACAGGGCATTCTCCCGCAAACAATATCGAAGTCAACCTGTCTGTATCCCGCATCTTCAAAAAACTTTTTGTAGGAATCCATATCAAATTGCCTCTTAAAATTTGCTCCTGCGACTTCAAGGAAACGTACCGCTTTTTTATTCACTCCTTCAGAGGCATTAATATAAGTCGGAATAATAATTTTTCCGCCCGTTTTACATACTCGTTCCAATTCTTTAATTGCTGCACCCGGATTTTCCAACAAATGTATCACATTTCCTGCAACCACCTTATCAAATCGGTTATCGCGGCAGTTTAACTGTGTCATATCTGCACGTTTTATTTTTATATTTTCGTAATTCCGGCAGTTTTTCGCTGTTTGTCTCAACATGCCTTTCGAAAAATCTGTGGCAATTAACCTTCTGCACTTCGGGGCAATATATTTACTGATTGCACCGGTACCACAGGCGCATTCCAACACAATATCATTTTGTCCAATTTCTTTCGCCACCCGTTCTCCAAGTCCCCGGTACACTTTGCCATTGTATACCGTTTCAAAAAAATCATAAACTCCCGATACTTTATCCCAAAACATATGCTCATCCTCCTTATATTCCTATCAATCTGCACGCTTCACAAATATACTCTTGGGAGCTGGGATTGTCTATCCTGTTCCACTCTTTCCCACAGGATGGGCAGACATTCGGAACACGTTTTGGATAAGAAATATTATAATACACCGGTTTACACAACGTCTTTTCCATTTCCCTGCAAATTTCTCTTCCTTCTTTTATCAATACAGAATCACTCTGCGTCAACTGACGGTATGTATAGCGGTCATGATGGGAAGTAAGCCACAATCCCTGCATATGCATATACATTTCTGTCCAGTTAATCAGACGAAAATAATCTGTTTCTCCCTCAAGGCGGGGCAAACGATATAGCGGCACTGGCAGCTGACAATCCCCACATATAATTGGAGAAGCATTACAGGTATCCGAATATAATTCATAACAGGACGATTCTTTACAACTGCAGCATCCTTTTGATTCTGCCAGTTCCCCACAATATTTTATATGATAGGAAGTTTGTTCCATCGGATTCCTTACATATTCATTTGCATGCTTTTCATCCAATGAATCCACATCATGTGTACTGACATAAGCAACATACGCCCCATCTTTTTCATGAACATAATTATTATTTAATATCTGCCCATTATGATACCACCCACCGAGCAAACTATAAACCAAATGTTCCATTGTCATAGTTGTATTCTTTGATTTATAAAATGTAATTTCATGTAAATGTGCCATACAGCGCCTCCTGGCTTCATCGCCCGTCACCTACACTCCATAATGTATCATATATTTCCCTTCCGTGGCTGCCCGGCGAATCAAATCCGCAAGCTCTACAAGTGCATCATCCTGGTAAATACGCTGTTCCTCTGCTACGATTTCCAGCAACCCTGCCAGCGATTCCGGCGGTATCAGGGTAATCCCCCATCTGGAAAGTGCCCACTGGGGCTGTTCCAGACTCATATTGTAGGTCCGAATCTCCAAAAGCCGCTCCCACCAGTCATCTATGTACTCATCATCAATTGCGACACAGTGGTATTTTTCCGGTTCATATGACGTATATTTCTGATTCGGTTGAAAATCCTCTATGATTCCAAATTCTGTTTTTAGCATACAACTCACCTGTTAAATATATCTTCCCAGTTCCTCCGCCAATTCCCCCAGCAGTTTTCTCTCCAGCTCCCGTTCCCCGCCAATGGAAAAATTATCCACACATGCCAGACCTTCTTGCAGACATTCTCTGGCCTTGTTCACATCTCCCCGTATCCTGTAATAATACTGGGCAAGCACCCGCTTTGCATTTGCATCGGAATCTTTGCTTAGAACCGGCCAGACCTTTTTCAAAAACTGGTCTGCCCTGTGAACATCTATGTAATATTTAGAATAATAATATACCAGCCAGTAATACAGCCCTGTATGATGCATCATAAACTCACGGGTCTCCAACATCTCTGCAATCTCATTGCTGACTTTATGCAATTCCTCCGCCTGACCAGTAACCGCTAAATAATAGACGTATACATTATAGTAGATTAGTTTCTCTGCCCTTGTAACATTTTTAAAACCAAGCTCTTCCACCGGTTTGAGGTTAAGCTCTTCAAAGGAATATCCCTGTCGAATCTTTTTAATTGCCCTATCCACATATCCTCCCAGCCGCTTCGCACTTATCTGAAACGCATAAATACAGAGTCCCATGTGAGAGACAGAGAAAAAAATCATTCCTGTCATCAGGGAAATTCCAAATACACTCATAACTGTATTATACAATGACTCAGTTCTACCGTGAAACAACCTGGAAAAATAACCCCAAAACACAAATGCCACCAACAAACTAATCAAAACTGTTAATGCATTTATCAGGTAAGACGCCTGCTTTTCTTTCTCAAATGAATCTTCTGGTATGGGTTTCTTCAAATCATAACCATTTTGGCAAAGACAGTTGGGCGATAAATGGTGAAAACTTACCTTCCACTTATCATCTTTCCTGATAAACATAAACCCAAATAGAGAAACGGAAATAATTCTTGCTCCAAACCGCGGAACAATAATGATATTCAGAATACAATTTATAATCTGAACAATAATATTCGCAACAATAAAAAAGGTAAATATAAAAATAATTAAAGAATAATAAAACGTCATCTCCATAGTATTTCTCCTCCATTCAAATCTTAAAAATCTGCATCTTCATTAAACCATTCAACAACACTAATAATTTTATCACGGGCAGAATCGGTATTTCCCCACCAATCCCATTCCGATTGCTCCATTTGTTTTAATACTGCTGGTTTAAATACCTTTTGCAAACGAAAATTTTCTACATATTTTCTTGCAATCACTATTTCAATGTACTTACGGGAATGCCTGGGAATACCTATAACCAATATACTTTCATGCCCCATTCCACCATATACTAAATTAATAAAAACTTTTGCATTTGGACGGAACTGCTTTGTTCCATACCGTAATTCATGATTTTCTCCATATTCATGTTCTCCAACAATGTTGCCGACAAGACACCATTGCCAAGGCTGTTCTGTGTCTTTTTCTTCATTTTCCGTTTTCATCATATTTTTATTCCCCCTCCCCATACCCGTAAATCTCATACGCGGCATATTCATAATCAAAATGATATCCCAGCTTTTGTGCCAGCGCCACCGACCCTGCATTTGCCGCATCCCAGCTCGGATACCATCCTCTGTCCAGACACTCCAAGATTAGTTTTGCCCCGCATACCAGAGCCAGTCCCCTCCTGCGGTATTCCGGTTTTGTATCGATTTCAATCTCAATTCCCCCACGGTACGCCGAGTAGGAGGAAGCCCCGGAAACCACCTCACCCTCTTTCATAATCACGACGCCCAGACCAAATTTCCGGTACATCTGCCAATCATCAAACTGGGATACCAAATCCCGGCACCAATCCGTATTTCTGCAGAAGGTAAACAACTCTTCATCTATGCATCTGATGTCATACTCTCCCGAAAGTCCACTGGCAATATGATTCAGCGCATCTATGTCAAAAATATCCGGCTCCTTTTTCAACGCATAGCGGGTAATCTTCTTTGCCCTGTCACCATAACACTGCTCTATTACCCTCGCCCACGGCCGAATCATGGGAATCCCAATGATAAAGTCCTGCTGGCACCAGTCGGGCTTAAATGTGGCCAGCTCCATATTTGGTTTTCCTGCAAAAAAACAAAAATCACCCAGCAAAGCCATGGCAGAAATGGGTTCATCCCTGTCGTCTGCGTAAATATGTCCCATCACTCCCTGCAGACAGGACCAGATGATTGTCTCCTCCCATCCGGCAAAAAGTCCTTCCACAAGGCTTCTATCTTCTATTTCGTATATCATTCACTCTCCTCCATACTGGCGTCCATCTTCCCCAGCTCCCTCATGGCAAATACCACTGCGATGACTGCCGCCGCAAAATCCGCTGCCGGCCCCGCATACATCACGCCGTCAATGCCAAAAAACCTCGGCAGAATCAATATCAGCGGCAGCAAAAATACCAGCTGTCTCGTCACGGATACCACCACGCCCAGCTTTGCCTTTCCGATGGACGTAAAAAATCCGGAAGACATGGGCTGAATCCCATTTATAAAAGTAAAGAACATAAAAATCCGGAAATACCGTCCCGCAAACCGGAAATACTCTTTACTCCCATCCCCAAACAGCATGGTAATCTGTCTTGGAAACAGTTGAAAACACATGAAAAAGCAAATGCCCACCAGCACAGACAACACAAAAGCAGAAGCATAGGTTTTCTTCACCCGGTCATAATGCTTTGCCCCCCGGTTAAAGCCCCAGATTGGCTGGCATCCCTGGGACAGCCCGATACAAAACGACATAAAAATCATATTCACCTTTGCAATAATTCCCACGCAGGCAAGAGGGATATCCGTACCATAGACAGACTGCTCGCCGTAATAGCGCAGGACATTGTTCATCACAATCTGCACCACTGCCATGGCAACCTGGTTGACACAGGACGCCATACCCAGTGCTATAATATTTTTTAAATACGCCCCTTTTGGAAACAGCATACTCTTTTGCAAATCCATGTTCCGTAAATACATAAAATACACAATAACCATAATGCCGGAAACAATCTGCCCGATAATCGTTGCCGCAGCCGCACCCTTCATACCCCAGCCAAATCCAAAAATAAACAGCGGGTCCAATATGGTATTGATGATGGCTCCTGTCAGCATACAAATCATGGAGTAGGTCGGCGACCGGTCTGCACGAATCAGATGATTGCCCCCGGTGGTCAATATCAAAAACGGAATACCAAACGCCGTAATGCGGGTATAGTCAAGTGCATAAGGAAGCACTTCCTTTGTCACGCCAAACAACTGGATTAACGGCTCCAAAAACATCAGCACAATCAGCATGATTACCGTGCCGGATATGGCCAGCGCAGAAAGGCCTGTCCCTGCAATATGACACGCTCTTTTCTGTTTGCCTGCTCCCGACTGCAGATTATAGTTGGACGCACTTCCGATTCCCAATAGTAACGCCGTCGCCGTACAGATAATAGAAATCGGAAACGCCACATTGGTTGCTGCATTGCCTAGCAGCCCCACACCTCTCCCGATAAAAATCTGGTCTACAATATTATATAAAGAGCTCACCAGCATACTGATGGTTGCCGGAATGGCAAACTTTGCAATCAATTTGCCTATCGGCTCTGTCTCCAGTGGATTTCCCATTTTCCAATGCTCCCTTCTGTTCCTCAAATCTTTTCTTCATATCACGAATTTGCCAAAGATGAACCTCCCTTGGTTCGCCTCTGGCAAAACAATTTCCCCTGCTTCACGAATCATCTAAAACCCAATCCGCACCAGCGTATATTCCCCCTCCTGGGAGGTAATATCCACCTCATGTTCCAGTTTGTCACAAAGACGCTTTACAATATACAGTCCCATCCCCGTAGATTTTGCAAACCTTCTGCCATTTTCCCCGGTAAAAGATTTGCGGAATACCCGGGAAAGATCCTTTGCCGGAATCCCGATACCATTATCTTTCACACACAGC
>CAZSGT010000057.1:0-8462 GCA_964606215.1 uncultured Lachnospiraceae bacterium | reverse complement strand
GATGCAAAAATGGAAAAACCCAGGATTCCGGCACCTCGTGCAGAGAACATTTTCCTGTCTTTGATTACGGAAGGACTGTCGATAATCAGCATGGGAAGCCTGGCATTCCCGGTAAAATCCCGGACGATTTTCACCAGAATCTTCTGCTGGCGGGAAGAGGTCTCCCTGTCCAGAAAAATCTTCGACACCTGCTGCCCTGTGGTTCCCGAGGAAGTCATGGTCTTAAACACTTCCTCCGAAGGAACGCTCCTAAGCTCCATATCCTTAAACATCCTCACTGGTAGAAAGGGGCAGTCATACTGGTCTCTGATGCCTCCAGCCGTGTCATCCTTACCGTCACAGGCATCTGTAAAAGAATCGCACTGCAACAGTTCCAGAACCTCCCTATACTCCCGGCAATTCTCCCGGTGCCGTTGCGTCAATTCCCCAAGCCTTTTCCCCAGAAGCTTTTTCTTCTCCTCCCTGTCCAGGGAATAGGGAGACAGGGACAGCATGTCATCAAATTCCATAATACTCCTCCAGTTTACCGTACAGCGTCTTTCCCGCATCATTTTTGGGAATCTCCTCAATCCGCCTCACTGTGAAAGCCGATGGGTGAAGTTTGGTCTTTTCCGCCAGAAATGGCACAATCCGTTCCTCCTGCTCCTCAGATGCCCCCGCCACAAATATGAAAAGCTTATCGTCCACGCCGCCACAGGCGCAATCACAGTCTCCCAACAGACCCTTGACCATCCTCTCCGCCTCGTCGAGATTCACCCTGTTGCCGAAAATTTTCAGAAAACGCTTTTTGCGCCCCACGATATAATAATAGCCATCTTCGTCCCGTCTGGCCATGTCTCCCGTCTCCAGCCGTCCATGGCGCTCATCTCCCCTGGCCAGGTCTTCCCTGCACTCCCCGTAGCCCAGGGTCACATTCTTCCCCATATATACCAGTTCTCCCACCGTGTCTGCTCCTTCTATGACATTTCCCTGGACGTCCACCAGCTCCAGCCGCCCTCCGGGAATGGCGATGCCCATGCTCCCATATTTCTCCACGGCCTTCTCCGCCGGAAGATACGCCATTCTTGCCGTGGCCTCACACTGTCCGTACATGACAATAAAGTTCTTCCCCTGATCCCTGGCAAACTCCGCAAACTCCCGGTGTAGCTCCGGCGTCAGCTTGCCGCCAGCCTGGGTCATGGTTCTCAGAGAGGGCAAATCCATCCTGAAAAATCGCAATTTCTTAAGAATTTCATAGGTGTAGGGCACCCCGCCGAAAGAAGTTGCACCCTGCTCCTTAAAGAACTGCCAGAACCTTCGCTCCATCAGGGTATAATTCGTGGCCAAAATCGTACTGCCCCGCAACAGATGACTGTTGATAATGGACAGCCCATAGGTATAGTTCATGGGCAGGGTAGTGATGGGACGCTCCCCGCCGTCAATGGCAAGGTAATCTGCGATGGATTCTGCATTCACCTGGATATTCTCGTAACTCTGGCGCACCAGTTTCGGACTTCCCGTGCTGCCAGAGGTAGTCAGGAGCAGTGCCAATTCTTCATATAGCGGATGGCCATTTTTCTCCTCCGCCCGGCAGAGGACATAGCCCCTCTCCCTGAAAATACCTGTGAAACCCTGGAACTCCTCCTCCATCTCCTCAGGCATATACAGATATTCCGGACGGTACAGTTCAATAAGGTTTTCCCGCAGTTCCCGTTCAATATTTCTGTCCAGGAGCACCGGCACTACCCGGTTATATAAAAATGCCACATAGCCGCTGATGGAGGTAATGCTATTCTCACAGAAAGAAAAGACAAGCCTTCTTCCCTCCAGGCATGACCCCATTCTCCGGCAGAATTCCTCCAGTTCACGGTAGGATATGCTCTGATTCTGGTCATCCAAAATGGCAGTGCTGTCTCCATATCTTAACAAATCATCATGAAATGCCATAACTGTATCTCCTAATTCAGCATTCCTCCATCCACCCGAAGGGTTTGTCCCGTGATAAAGGATGCCATGTCCGATGCCAGAAAAGCCACCGCATTGGCAATCTCCTCCGGCTCGGCTTTTCTCTTAATTATCAAATGCTGCAGCGTCTCCCACTCCAGTTCCTCCCCCATCTGGTTTCCCATGTCCGTCTTCGTCAGTCCCGGTGCAACAGAATTAACCCGGATGCCAGCAGCACCCAGTTCAATAGCAAGGCGTTTCGTGGCACCGATGAGGGCAGCCTTGCTGGACACATACTGTAACATTCCCGTGTTGCCGTCTATACCTGCACAGGAGGAGATATTGACAATACTCCCCTGTTTTCTCCGAATCATCAACCGGGAAATATATTGGGTGAATTCCATCTGGGCAAAGAAATTGACATCAAACTCCCTGCGGATTTCTTCCATCGTAGTCATCTGGAAAAGCTTCACGGAATTGACCGTCCCCATATTGTTGACCAGAATATCAATTTCCCTGGAAATCCCAGAAATATCCTTTGCCGCCTGCTTAATTTCCTCCGTTTTTTCCGCATCAAAATAAACCGGATGGATTTCCACCCGATACTGACTGGCAATCCTCCTGCAATCCTCTTCAAATTCCTGTGTCTGCCTTCTGGCATGGGCAAAGACCTCTGCACCATTCTCCGCAAACTTCTCAAGAATCGCCTTTCCAATTCCCCGGTTGCTGCCTGTCACCACAGCTCTCTTTCCCGCTAACAGCATGGCATCTTCCTTACCCTTCCATCTCTATCCGATTATACTCGAGATTCTTCTTCTTTTCCTCCCATTCCGACCGGAGAATCCCCCTGGTCACCACATCAAAATAATTTCCATTTTTGCAGACATGAGCCCTGAGCAGACCCTCTCTGGTACTCCCACACATATCCAGAAGCCGGTTGACCGCCTTGTTCTCCGCAAACACTTCCTCGCACACCTTGTTCATTCCAAGCACTTCAAAGGAATAGCGGTACAGATTCCACTGGATGTCCAGAATCAGCCGCAGGGAACGTTTTGTCTTCTCCGCAATATACACACCTGTGTGCAGCTTCTTTGCTCCCCAGTCAATATCCACCAGGCTCACAAACCCCGCCGGCACACCGTCCACCTCCAGAATCCAATAAAATCCCTTTCTGCCATCCTTCTGGCTTTTCTTCTCATCCTCCTGTATCCGGGCATACCATTCCCTCTGATCCTTCATGGTCAGCTGGGGATCCGAATTCATATAATAAGTAATGTCGGGACGCATCCGCCAATGCATAAGCATCTCCAAATCATCTTCCGCAATCTTCCTGCAGTTTGCATGAATAATGTCCACTTCTGCATCCTCCTGTATCTTTCTTAACAGCACCAATTTGTATAAATCATGCCTCTATTTCTATCTCATATTTCTTCAAAATCTCAATGCCCTTTTCATAGGAACTGAAATCAATGATATCATCCGTATCCATCATGATATCAAAGGTCTCTTCCAGTTCTGCCACCAGTCCCATATGACCAACCGAATCCCAATTTTCCACTCCCTGGTAACTGAGTCCTTCCTTCACCTGCTCTTCCTTCAATTCCAGAGCAGACACAAAGGCTTTGATATATTTTTCCTTGTTAGTCATCTCAATCCCCTCCATCCTTTTATTGTTAAAAGCAGTTTTTTCAAAATTATTTTGTATTAAAATCCCTGTTTCTTATTTCAATAAACCCTTCTTTTCTATGTATCTATATAAATTTTTAAACTTAAAAAATATTTTAGGTTAATTTCACCATACTGTCAATAGGTCAAAATACCATACGCAACTTCCCTACCGATACACCTATATCGGTCAATGCTCCGCAAACCTTATCATATGGCATGGCATAACGCTGGGAAAGATATCTCACCGCTGCTCCGGTCTCACCATCCGGTCCTCCCAGCTGGGAGATAATCACCTGTGCAAGCTGCGGGTTACAGGTTTTGATGTTTACCGGATACTCTAATCGCTTTTCATAATTCCACATTAGTCACATCCTCCTTCCCAAGGCCATGGACCCTTAGACCAGGTCCAGTAATTGTCGGAATTTACATCTGTAATACGCAAAGGGCCGAAATTTTTTGTATACTCACTGACCGCCTTCTCATACAACATTTTTGTCTCGTGATAATAAGAAAGCGCCTGGACATCGTCAGGATGTGTGTCCAAAAACAGAACGGTATCGTACATGGCAAAACCAGTCTCATCGATGAATTTTCTCAGTTGCTTTTTATTCATGTTCATATTCTGTCACATCTCCTTCCATTCATTGCTCCCCTGCAGTTGCCGCTGTATCCCCAGTTTCTGCTCTGGTTACAGGTCCCGCCGGTCTGGCGGCTGCTGTTTTGCTGGCTGGAACATCCCTGTGGACGGCAGCCCAAAAACGGAAGGTTTAATTCTTCAAAAATTGTCCCGCACTGAAATCCCCGGTCCGGGTCATATATTTTTCCCCAATCCTGCCACTGTATATATGCCATGGCTAAAGATTTGTGGGAATTTTTATGCATTTCATGATTATGATTACAATTACAGTCCATTATAATTCCCCTTTCTGATTGGCTGTATATTTTATACTATGCACAGCCAATCAAAAAGTACCTTTTCCAAACTGCTTGTCCAAATTCCACCGGAACAAATTATAAATATATCAGTACACCAACGGCATCCATACCCGCATCTGGTTTTCTCCCCGGTTTCCCCATGTATAATACGGTATCGCTGTGGCATTATACTGTGTGCTCTCTGGCAGTGAGGAAGCATAGAGACTATCCATTTCTGCCATTTTTACCGCCTCCACCTGTAAGGGCAGTGCTCCTCCCAGCAAATTTTCGTCAAAGGGCAGCTCCATAATCTCTCCGTCTGCCTTCAGGGAAAGAGAGAGTATATCCTCCTCATTGTCCCGTCCCTCAAAACAATATACCAGCGGTCCCCTGCAAACAGCTGCCATACCTGTCAGTCTGGAAACCCGCCGGTTTGCATAGACAAAACGAGGCGTTCCGTCCAGCTGCAGCATAACCACGTCTCCTGTTTTCACTTCCAGATATATATACCCCGACTCACATTCGCAGTGATGTTTCCCGCCATTAACCAAAATTTCAGCCGCCCCACTCCAATGGGGTATGCGCACTGCCAGACGTTTCCCCGCTGCCCCTTCCCTTATCCGGTATGTCACCCTGAAATCATATGGATAATCTGTCTCGCAGGAAAGCTTCAGACCGTTTTCAAATTCCACCTCACCCGGGGCATACAGATGACAATATACCGTGTTTTCGTTCTCACCGTACGCATAGCTTCCGAAAGAAGAAATCAGCCTTGCCACGTTTGGCGGACAGCAGGCGCATGCGTACCATTTCGGTCTCTGCGTCAGCACATGCCTGTGTGTAGCTGCCACGCCGGAGACCCCGGGCACAACTTCCAGAGGATTTACATAGAAAAACTTCTCCCCATCCAACTGCATGCCGGCCAATACCGTATTGTAAAATGCCTGCTCCATCACATCCCCATAACTGCCATCCACTTCCATCTCCAACATCCTGGATGCCAAAAACATTAATCCAATAGAGGCGCAAGTCTCGGCATATGCCGTATCCGGCGGCAAATCATAGCCTTCGCTGAATGCCTCTCCATGTACGGTGGAACCGATACCGCCCGTCAAATACATCCTTGTTTCCGTGATATTCTTCCACAGACGCTTACATGCAGCAAACAAATCCATATCTCCATCCTGGGAAGCAAGGTCTGCCATGCCCGTATACAAATATACAGCCCGGACTGCATGTCCCACTGCCTCCGTCTGCTCTCTGACTGGTTTCCCACTCTGCTGGTAATCTGCATTATCCGGGTTATTCCCCCATACTGTCCAATCCCTCTGTTCTCTCTCCCGCTGGTAAAAATCCGGCTTCACTCCCCTGGTATTGATAAAGTGCCTGCAAAGCTCCAGACAATGTTCCTCCCCTGTGGCCCTATACATTTTCAGCAAAGCCAGTTCCACTTCCGGATGTCCCGGAAAACCCTCCCGCTTTTCTGCCACAAAATGATGGTATATGTGTTCTGCATTTTTTAACATAACATCTAAAAACTTTCGTTTTCCCGTGGCTTCATAATACGCACACGCCCCCTCCATCAAATGACCGGCGCAGTATAATTCGTGTGCCTCCAGAAGATTCGTCCATCTGTTTTTTCTGTTTTTGATGGTAAAATATGTATCCAGATATCCGTCAATATCCTGGGCATCTGCAATCACATCAATCAGGTCATCCACTTTCTTTTCCAACTCTTCATCGGGAAAATTCATTAAAGAATATGCCGCCGCCTCAATCCATTTCCCAGCATCACTGTCCTGAAAGACCATTCCATAAAAACCATCCTCCACAGGTTCTCCCCGAAGCGCCTTGCCCGCATTGACAAAATTTGCCACCACATGGCTTTTCTCCACACCTTCTGCTTCATCCTTCAAAACCCGGTATTGATACGGCACCACCACATCCTTAATCAGCTTCTGATATTTTCCAATAAATCCGTCAGCTTTATAACCGCTCTCTGCAATTCGATGTTGTATTTTCATATATTTTCTGCCTTTCTGTTTCCTTATATATTTCGAAACCTTTCCCACCTTCACCGCTCAAAACAAATGGTTTCCGTCACCACCACTTTCCATGAACATTTGCGTCATTCTGCAGCCCTCTGCAGCACTGCTTCAATCCACCTGGCAGCCTCCATTGTCATACTGTGAGGACAGACCTGACTCTCCGTTTGTCCATTCCCAATACACCGAATCACCTCTTCCACTTCGTAGACAAATCCATTCTCATTTCCACCTGTAAACTGTTCCACAATTTCATCCCCCGCATTATAGAGAAACGCCTGATTTCCGTAATGCATTTTGGGAATACGGATGTACCCCTCCTCCCCGTAAATATAAGCATCTTCCGGAAGCTTGGTGGTAAACGAACACTGCATATTGGCAAAACAGTTTTCCAGCTTCAGATTCATATTGACAATATCATCCACGCCCGTGGGATAATCTTTCTTATAAAACTGGATGTCCTGTATCTTCTCATCTACCAGATAGGGTAATATCTCCAACGGATAAATGCCTAAATCAAAAAGGGAACCGCCGCCCAGCTCCGGCTCAAACAATCTCTTATTGTACACAGGGTCTGCCCTCCAGCCAATGGTTGCCTGCATAAGCTTGACCCTTCCGATTCTGCCTGCCCCAATCCATTCCTTTGCCTTTATGATTTTAGGCAAAAATCTGGTCCACATGGCCTCCATGAGAAACAACTGCTTCTCCTCTGCCAGTTTACAAACCTCCTGCGCCTCCCGGAAACTGCGGACCAAAGACTTCTCACAGAGAACGTGCTTACCTGCACGGAGACATTCCAAAATATTTTCATAATGTGCGTTGGTGGTGGTTGCAATATACACCGCATCCACCTGGGGATTTGCCAATAGCGATTCATAGTCCCCATAGTATGTTTCCACCTGCTCTTCCTGCGCCCATGCCCTGGCTCGTTCCATGGACTTACTGGCAACCGCAATCACTTCACCGTCCAGTATCTGGCGCACCGCATCCGCAAATTTGCGGGCAATATCTCCTGCCCCGATAATTCCAAATCGTATCATAATCATCGCCACTCCTTCATAATTGTACTCATGCTGCTCGTTGCACAAACTTTGCGAGTGAAAAATTTATTTTTTCACCCTTTATCTACTATATAATATAACCGCATAGTGCCATAACTGCAAGCTCCCTGTTGGGTCGGGCAGCGAGACAAAAAAGGAGCTGACATGCGTCAACAATTTTTGCTGTTGACGCCGCAGCTCCTTTTAAGGGATTTTCTATCCAATTTAGTTCGCCTTGATATCAATTGCCGCTACCGGACAAGCGTCTCTGGCACTACATGCAATTTCTTCCTCTTCTTCCGGAATATCTGCTGCAATGGCTTCCGCTTTTCCTTCACTTCCAAAATGAAAAACATCCTCACACTCATTTACACATAAACCGCAGCTGATACAGGTATCCTGATTTACTTTTGCTTTCATAAACAACCTCCTACAAACCAATTCTCTTGGACAGTTATAGTATGGTCGAAAAAAATTTCTTTTATACATTACCGCATTTTTCTATTGACTTTTTCATTTTTTATCATTAAAATGATAATAGTTATTATTTTTGAGAGGTGGAATCACATGGCTCGGATGAACTACAGCAGGCAAAGAGAGGCAATTATAAACTATCTTCGCTCCGTTTCCTGTCACCCAACTGCGGAGAGGGTTTATGAACATATTCGTGAAGAATTTCCGAATATCAGCCTTGCCACGGTTTACCGTAATTTAAACCAGCTTGCTGCCAGCGGCGACATAAGCAAAGTATCCTGCGGGGAAGCCCGCGAACGTTTTGATGGGAACACTTCCAGACACTATCATTTCATCTGCAATGAATGCAATGAAGTGACAGATTTGGAGATGGAACCATTGGACCACGTAAACACAC
>CAZSGT010000056.1:0-8492 GCA_964606215.1 uncultured Lachnospiraceae bacterium | reverse complement strand
TGGGATGGAGAAAAACTGGTCATCGATGATTTTGTTCTGCCGGAAAACGATTATGGATACGGCTTTGGACCAATTATCAGCCATGAAAGCCATGGTTGTGATCAGCAGTCCTACTTCACCTTCAAAAACATCACCATGCAGACCATGACCGGAAACAGCCTGTCCGATATCATAGACGGATATGACTGGCGTCCGGGAGCTTCCCACTATGTTATCAACTTAAGCAAAACCCAAGTGCCAGAGCTTTCTTCCGGTGAGGAAACGGCAGACCTTGCCGCAGCACTGATTGAGAATCAGGCAGCCTTTATCGGTATTGGAAATGACACCAATGAAAACCAGTACCACAGCCTGCTGGCAGCGACGGAAACCGGAGGCATGTATGAGCCGGCAGAGGAAATCCACAAATTCATGGATACAATAAACAAATGGATTACCGATACCGTACTGGCAAAGGACTACAGCATTGAAAAATACATCACCACGGATGATATTGTTACTTACAAAGGCTACTATCAGGACGAAGAAAACGACGAGATTTACGAACAGCGCTGGGAGTATGAATATGACCCCTCTGTATTTGGAGGAAAGGGTGAAACGGAGCATATCGTAAGGAAAGAAGATAAGCCGATTACTGTATTTGAAGACACTGGGGCATACCGAATCCGTTTAAATATCCGGGACAACCCGGCAGGAGATAATGACGCACTGGATTCCTACCGCAAATGGTCTGGCACGGAGGAATATGAAAAGCTCTTAATCGTGCAGAGCCGCCCCCGGGCAAAGGTAACAGTGGAAGTGTCCAAGGCATCGGAACATTCCGATGCCTCGGTGTCAGAAAATCCTGACACCTCAGATAAAAAGGATACCAGGCAGTGCATTGCCAATACCTCCTACTCTGCAAAGGATGCAGACCATCCAGAAGATGAGAAAAAGGGAATTCGGGAGGAATATTTCTACTACAAAAATGTAAAGGATGGAAGCTGGACGGAGGGCAAGCTGCCAAACCGTTTAACCATCGGGGAAACCTATCTGGTAAAATATCAGGCCAGGGATATGGAAGGAACCCTTTCTTTCCCATCTGTTGCTGTGGTAAAAACCAGCGACTTGCGAACCTTTGAAGAAATCAGGGATAACCTGCCGCCGGAAGTATACATTGATGCAGCAAAGACAGAAATACGTGTGGGGGAGGAGCTTCGTATTGACGGCTATGCCCTGGATGATTATGGAGTAGAAACTTTTACCATGTCCATAGACGGCGAAAAGGTGCTGGATTCCTTTGGCAGGGTACTGTACACGCCGGATAAGGAAGGCACCGTCACCGTAGAAGCGATGGCAACGGATATCGGCGGCAACACAGCGAAAAAGAAACTCACCATCACAGTCGTAGACGACCGGGATAAGACGGCGCCTACGGCAGTCATTACCTCCCCGGCAGCCGGTTCCGAGCTGGGCTTTGATGTGCCAATCATCGGAACGGCAGAGGATGAGACAAAGCTTGCAGACTATACCCTTTCCTACCGTGGGGAAAAGGAAACTGAATACCACGTATTCAAGAAAAGTAACAGTCCGGTACATGAGGACATTCTTGGTACGTTAAACATCGAAGACTTTGCAGACGGGACTTATGAAATTCTGCTCACGGTAAAAGATGCGGCAGGAAACATTTCATACTGCGGGCTCCTGCTTTATATTGAAACCGGAGTGACCAGGGAGTATGTATTACAGGCAGTCATTGAGGAAGCACGTTTTAACAGGGAAACAGAATCCATTGACATCTATGGAAGTGTCCGTGCAGACGGGGGCTTAAAAAACTATACCCTTTCCTATCAGTTGAAGGGAGAGGGAGACATGGTGACGATAGCCACCGGAACGAAAGAAGTAGAAAATGGATTATTGGGAACTGTTTCTACCAAGAATCTGTCTTCTGGAATCTATAACCTGTTGCTGACCGTAGAAGATGATGCAGGCAGCACGGGAACGGCTTGCGGTGCTTTTGGATACACTGTCACGGAGGGCGAGACGCAGGAAAGCGGGGAAAAAGACGTTGCCATTGACGCAGACCTTGTGGCACCGGATGCCATGATAACCGGACTGCGCCTGTCGGATGATAAGAAACATGTAGAGATAAAGGGTACGGCAAAGGATGATAAAGAGCTTGCCGGATGGCTGTTGGAATACACGGAAAAAGAGAAAGAAAACTGGAAGGAGCTTGCTGGCGGAAAAGAACCGGTGGAGGATGTCCGGTTAGCAAACCTTGACGTGGAGATGTTGAAGGACGGGGCATACCAGCTTCGTTTGACCGCATGGGATACGTATGGGAACAGCCATGTCCATACTAAGGAATTTACCTATAAAAAAGGAACCAGTGGAAGTGGAGATGGTGGAAGCGGCACTGGCAGCGGGGAAGGCACTGGAGAAGGACAAACTGGTGAAGGCGGCAGTGGCGGAGAAGGCGGGGAAGATGCCAGTATTGAAATCGGAGGAACCGGCAGTGCCGAAAAACCGGTAGAAAAGCAGCTTGCCGTGAATCTGTCCTACCGTGTGGCAGGCACCGGGACAACGGTGCAGGTACAGGTGACCCTGCCGGAAAATGTAAAAGAAGAATCCCTTAAGATTTTCATGGAACACAGCCATACAGGGAAAGGTGCCGCTGATTCTGGCAAAGAGGAACTTGCCACAGGCACGAAAAAGACCTCCTTTACCTCGGAGAAAGCGGGATGTGTGGTCATTACTGCAGAGGGTGTAACCGAAGATGGCAAAACCGTGAACGCGGAAGCTTCCTGCACCTTTTATAACCTGCAGGACAAAAAACCGCCAACTGTGGCGATTACATCCCCAACTATAGATACTGTACTAACCGAGCCGGTGGATATCGTGGGCTCTGCTTATGATGAGGAAGAACTGGATTTCTGGAAGTTAGAGTATCAGATGACAGGAGAGAAGGAATGGCTTCTTCTTGCCGAGGGCAAAGAACCGGTAAAAAATGGCGTGCTGGGGCATTTCGATACCACCATGCTGATGAACGGGCCATATACTGTCAGACTGACGGTGCAGGATACCGGCGGCAACATGCGCAGGCTGGAAAACGATTATGTGGTGGAGGGCGAATTGAAAGTCGGCGCCATGCACATGGGATTTACGGATATCACAGCTTCCCTTGGGGGAACCACTGTCAACCTGAACCGCATGTATGACAGCAGGGATAAAACCAAGGGCGAGTTTGGCTATGGCTGGACGCTGGGCATGCAGGGCATGGAGCTTTATGAAAATGAGAGCATCATGGATGGTTACGAGATGCTGCAGACAGGAAAAGATTTCACCACGGCTTACCAGATGACAGAAACGTTGAACCATGACGTCACCGTCTGCTATGGGGACGGTACCAGTGACCGTTTCCAGCTCACCTTCAGTCCGGAACGGAAAGCACTGATTCCCATTTCCGAAGTAAAGCTGGGCTACCGCTGCGTGACAAACCCGAAGGTAAAACTGGAAATCATCGGAGATACCACTGCGTATATAAGCGGAGACCAGCTGTTGTTTTACAATGAAGTAATGAATGGCAGCCTTTCCTACAAGCTGACCACCGAGGAAGGCATAAAAATTTATTTGAGCAAAAAGAAAGGCGTTTATAAGATTGAAGATAACAACGGGAATGTGATTACGGTAGATAAAAATGGTTACCATTCCAAAGATGGAAAGGGTATTGTCTTAGAACGGGACAGCGAGGACCGGGTCATTTCTGCCACAGATCCAGCAGGTAATGTGACCACTTACGCCTACGATGCAGCAGGGGACCTTGTATCTGTTACAGACCCGGCAGACCGTACCGTTACTTTTGCATATGATAAAAAGCATAACCTGATGTCCATCACTGACCCTATGGGCGTGGCAGTGGCAAGGAATGAGTATGACGATGATGGAAGACTCATTGCGACCATTGATGCGGATGGGAACCGGATGGAGTATGCGCATGATGTGGATGGCAGAACAGAGGTTGTAACAGACCGGTTGGGTAACAAGACGGTTTATGTATATGATGACCATGGGAATGTGTTAAGCACCACAGATGCAAATGGAAATACGACCAAAAAGGAGTTTGATGGATATAATAACTGCACTAAAATAATAGATGCATTGGGTAATATTACAACGTATGAATACGATGCATTAGGGAATTTGTTGTCTAAAGAAAATAGTGATGGCAGTATAGTTGAAGCTGCCTATAGTGATAATAGGGTAGAAACAATCAAGAAGGATGGAATTGTTTTTGAAGAGTTTGTTTTTGATGACAACGGAAACGTGATTTCCGCAGAGGATGCAGAACATAATATAACAAATTATAATTATGATTCTAAGGGAGAATTAACCTCTATTGTTGACAAAATAGGTACTGTAGTTTCTTATAAATATGACAAGGATGGTAATATTACAGAAGCTAAAGATGGAAATGGCAATATAACGAAATATACAAGAAATGCTGATGGAAAATGTACAAAAATAAGCAGGACCAAAAACATTGATGGAAAGGAAACGATTGTAGAAAGTTTTTATTCTTATGATAATGCGGGAAATGTTATAGAAAAAATTGATTTCATGGGCAATGTTGTGCATTATAACTATGATGCTTCGGATAATGTTACATCTATGGTGGATGTAAATGGAAATGAAATCAAATATGAGTATGATTTGTGTGGAAATCTGACAAAAATTATATATTCTGATAATACATTTGAAACATTGGAATACGATGCTGAAGGTAAAGTTATCAGTGCAACCAGTACATATGGTGTAACCGTCCGTATGACATATGATAAAGTAGGACAGCTGGTGAAGAAAACATATGAAGGTGGTGGTGAAGAAAAATATACATATGATAAAGTTGGAAATGTAACATGTAAGGAGGTTAATGGTGCAAAAACAGTCTATGTATATGATTCATTAGGAAGAAATACGGAAGTTACCGACCCTTATGGAAACAAGACCAGCTATGAATATGATAATAATTCTAATATAACAAAAAAGATTGATGCTAAAGGTAACACATGGGAATATGAATATGATATAAAGGGGAATCAGACACAAATCATATATCCGGACAAAACAAAAATAAAATCAGCATATGATGTTCGGGGCAGACTTACGGAAAAGTGTGATGCTGAGGGTAATAAGACAAAATATTCATATGATAATGCGGATAATCTGATAGAACTGGAAGATGCTTTGGGAAATAAAACAGAGTATAAATATGATGAATTTGGTAATGTGATAGAGATAAAAGATGCAGAGGAACATATAACAAAATATGAATATGACTCTTTATCACGGGTTATTAAGATGACCAATCCGTTAGGATATTGTATGACATATGAGTATAATGCCTCTGGTGATATTGCTAAAAGTGTGGATTATTCAGGAAATGTGACTGAAAATATATATGATTCCAAAGGAAGGATTATTAAGAAAGTTGTGAATGGCGATGTTACCACATACAACTATAAGAATGCGGACGGTACAGATGTAAACAGGCTTATATCTGTTACAAATGGCGAAGGTACAATAAAATATGCATATGACAATTATGGAAGAATAATATCGAAAATTGACCCGAATAATATTGAGATAAAATATAGTTATACTATATCGGGACAGCTTTCGGGAATAAAAACCCCATATGGAAATACATTATATGAGTATGACCTTATGGAAAGACTGGTAAGGGTAGTAGACCATAATGGCAATATAACTGTTTATACATATGACTGTTTAGGAAACAGGGAAACCCTTACATATGCAAATGGTGTCCAGCTAAAATATGAATATGATGAAAATTCAAATCTTATCAGTGAGGAAATTGTAGACAATAAAAGCACTCTGATAAAAAAGTGTATCTATGAACGTAATAAGAATGGTTATCCAGTGCTTATAGAAGAAACTTCATCTGACGGGGTAACCCAAACCAGCTATAAATATGATGCTGTAAATCGGCTGGTATCGGAAAAGATTAAGAATGAAGATGGAAAAATTACATATCAGTATAAGTATGACAAGGTAGGAAACCGTTTGTCTAAAAAGACAAGGGTAAAAGGCGATATTGCAGGAATTGTTGATTATGATACTGTAATAAAAGAGGGTGTAATCGAATACAGCTACAATGCAGGCAGCCAATTATTAAGTGAAGGGTACGGCAGTGAAGAAAAGACTTATTATTATGATACAAATGGAAATCTGACAGCCATTGTAAATGGCAGTGATGTCCAGAAATATGAATATAATAAGCAGAATAAACTTGCAAAATATACAGATGAACAAGGAAACCAGACCATCTATACTTATGATGGGGAAGGCAACCGTATAAGCAAGAAAAGTGATAATGATTATATAAATTATGTTGTGACAACATTTGACGAGCTGTCATATACCTTGTTGGAGCTTGATGGTAGCAGGAATTTAACAAAATATTATACAATAGGTGCGGATTTAATCAGTGAGGATAATACAGAAAACGATTAGTATTATATACTTGATGCACATGGAAGTGTAATGTACCTGACAAATTCTTTAGGAAATGTTGTAAATAAATACAGATATGATTCGTTTGGTAATATACTATCAAATGTTGAAAACATAGATAATAGTTATTATTATAATTGTGAGAATTATGATAAGGAATCGGGACTGTATTATTTAAGGGCCAGATATTTAAATCCGCAGACAGGGACATTTACACAAGAGGATACATATCAGGGAAATATCTATGATGCAATCAGTCTCCATAAGTATTTGTATGCAGCCTCCAATCCAGTTGTGTATGAAGACCCAACTGGAAACAGTTACGATTCTATTAAAGTAGCTGCTATCGAAACCATTAAATCGGTTTTGAGAGAAACGCAGAGTCTTTTTAATTCTCTTAAGAGTTTAAAGTTTATAGAAAAGGCTACAGTAATTGTTAATATAATAAATATTGACACTGCAGTGTATAGAATATATGCCGGTGAGCCGATTGAGGATGTAATATATGATGTTATAAACATCTTTTTGTCGGTAGTTGCTATTGCTACAACAATATGGAAACCACCATATTTAGTTTCGAAAGTATTAGGTGCTTTTGGGATAGCAAAAGATACTTATGATATTTTTAAAGCAGTGATAAATAAAGATTGGTGCGGAGTAGTTAGCGGTATTGGTTACATGACGATTGATGCGATTTCCATGGGAACGCTAATAAATGATCATAATTTGGATTTGTTATTGAAGGAAAGCAAGTTTGTTCGAAATGAAGACCAGGAAACACTTATCAATATTGTAAAGGAGGCAGTGATGGAAGACGGTGTAACTGAGCATGTGAAGGATGTATTATTTGATTGGGCAAAGGAATTTGATAGTTTTGAAGATGTGTGGAATTTGATATATCATTTGAAAGGAGAGTGAATGAATGTGAATATGGCTACAATGAATGTGATTATGGCTACAATACTTATGACAGGCTTGTTTGTTACCTGTACTGCGGGGGGGGTTATAACATATAACAGTATTTATCCGACCCGTTATGGAAGGAATCATGTAGAAATAAAGGGAATCGTAGTGGGGGAGAAAGATATGAGAGTAGGGCGTTTTGGACGCATTGTGAAGATTCCTGTCATTCAATTTATTTGGGAGGGAAAAATTTATGAGATTGCAGATGAAACAAATTATCTTTTTAAAATTTGCGAGATTGGAGATGAGGTCATTGTTTGTTTTAATCCCACAAAAAATGAAAAAATTGCAATCATCAAAAGGGGAAAATTTGCACTAGAAACAGTTTGGGCGTGGTTACAGTGGTTTATTATAGCAATTGGGACTTTTTTTGGTATGATAATGGGGATTTTAATACTTTTGAAAGTGATTGGGTAAAGATGAATCCCATTCACGCAGATTTGCCTGCGTTCACATAAAAATTAGGACGGTTATATAGTGCAGATACTTATGATATTTTTAAAGCAGTGATAAATAAAGATTGGTGCAGAGTGGTTAGCGGTATTGCTTACATGACGATTGATGTGATTTCCATGGGAACGCTAATAAATGATCATAATTTGGATTTGTTATTGAAGGAAAGCAAGTTTGTTCGAAATGGAGACCAGGAAACACTTATCAATATTGTAAAAGAGGCAGTGTTAGAAGGCGGTGTAACGGAGCATGTGAAGGATGTATTGTTTAACTGGGCAAAGGAATATGATAGTTTTGAAGATGTGTGGAATTTAATATATCATTTGAAGTAGCGTTAAGTGAAATATAGAAGGAGGCGAAAGGAATGAGCACAATTATTTATACAATATACTTCATAAGTTTTGATTGCCAAGTATTGGTGCAGGATTGTTTTGGAGCGATTTTTTATATAATTTGGTTTATAGTCGGGGGACTTATCTGTATCGCACAGGGGGTTAGTGATTTTAACCGAATTTATCCGACCCGTTATGGAAGGAATCATGTAGAAATAAAGGGAATCGTAGTGG
>CAZSGT010000055.1:0-8570 GCA_964606215.1 uncultured Lachnospiraceae bacterium | reverse complement strand
AAAATGTAACCTGCTGCAATATTTTTTTATGAAATTCGGATTGGGAAAAGAAAATATGCCTGATATATCCCTTCCAGAGACATGCTACGCTTTGTATCCTGCGCCAGATGTCCCCACATCCACAAACACTTCATTCAATGTGCCTTTTCCATAGGTCAGTCCGGCATATAACTGGCTGCCGCGCTGCATCACCGGTGCAGAATCGTCCTGTTTTGCAACTCCCTCAAAACCAATCTGTAAACCGGCAAGGACCCTTCTGGCACTGTCCAAATCCTGGCAGTCCCGACGCACAATACAGCCAATCAGTATCTTTTCTACATACTGATATAACTGAAATAAATTTCTGGCAATGGCGTAGTTATAATCCAGCGACGCCACCAATTCATTGACATATTTCTGTGCTTTTTTCAGATTGGCAGTCATACTGTCGATGGCATCATCTTCGTAGTCCACCATTGCGGCATCTATACTGTCAATGGCCAGTTCAAAGACAATGACTACAAGTTCACTGCGGTTTGCCTGCACAATTCTTGTTGTATAGTTTTGCAAATCCTCTTTATTCATAGACATCTCATTTCTGCAGGGCGAATCCTGCCCGCCTCTGCCTTATAATGCATATACCGTGAAACGCTCCGTCTGGTGCGGGATGTGCGAACATCGCATCCATCCCAGACCTGCAATCATACCAGTCATTAACTCTGCAAAATAGACATAATCTGCTGTGGACGATTGTTTGCCTGTGCCAGCATGCTTGCCGCTGCCTGGGTCAATACATCCGACTGGGTATACTGTGTCATTTCATCTGCCATATCGGTGTCTGTGATACGGGACATGGCATCTGTCATATTCTCGACGGAAATATCCAAACTGCTTATGGTGTGCTCCAGGCGGTTCTGGTAAGCACCAATGGTAGAACGGATAGAAGAAAGCGTTGTGATCGCTTCGTCAACAGTGGCAATTGCCCGTGCTGCTCCCTCCAGAGTACATACATTCACAATGTTGGTGCCATCAGTGGTGCGCAGTCCCAATGTCCTTGCGGATACTTCCGGAATATTAATCTCCAGAAACTGACCTTCATTTGCTCCAATCTGTATATTCATGCTTCCAGCGTCAAAGACGGAAACGGTAAAATCTGCATGCGCGAAATCCTCTTTTATTTCAAAGTTCATGGTAAAACCAGAACGGTCCACAATCTCCACGCAATTTCCGCTGGCTGTCCAGGATACACTGCCGGCATTAAACTGGGTTCCCAGTCTAATTTCTGCATCTGTACCAGATGTGGTAATCCAGGTGGTTCTGTCTGCATCGTATCCCACTGTGATGCTTTGCACAGCGCCCGCTACATTGGTGGTAACCGTGTTGCCATCCAGGGACATATTAATTGCGCTGCACACCTCCAACACTTTCTGCTTTGCAGAATCCATTGTATCTGTGGCAGATATTTCTATAGGAATCGCATTGAGATAAATTGTATGATTTGTTCCATCCGGCGCATAATTGATGGTGGCAGTGGCCTTTGTTCCTATGGCATCCACCATAATCTCATAGTCGCCTGCATCCACATCACTGGATACATTGGTTATGCTGATATCATCATCCTTACATACAGATGTCCTTCCAATGGAACCATTTAACAGATACTTATTGTTAAACTCCGTAGTCTCAGATATACGGTCTACCTCATCCAACAGCTGGTTTATCTCCGCCTGAATGGTCTCTTTGTCCTCCAGAACATACGTCTCATTTGCTGCCTTCACTGCAAGCTCACGGACACGCTGCAGCATGGAACTTACCTCTGTCAGCGCTCCCTCTGCCGTCTGCAACACAGAATTACCATCTGCTCCATTGTCGGAAGCTCTCTCCAATGCGCGAATCTGGTTACGCATCTTCTGGGAAATTGCCTTTCCTGCCGGGTCGTCGGATGCCTTTGTAATTTTATATCCGGAACTAAGTCTCTGCAAACTGGATGAAAGACGGTTTTCAGATTTAATAGACTGTGTGTTAGCCAACTGTGCCGGAATGTTGTGATTAATATGCATAATTTACCTCGTTTCTGCACTTTCCTGTGCTTACAAAATTGTTTTTATCGCTGCTTTAGCAATCTGATATAAGGTTTTATTTCCGGTTTCCCCCTCTGAAATCTCCAAGTCAGGTTTTGCCCCGCGCTCTACACATACAGATAACTGCCTGGTGGCAACCCCTATTTCAGAAAATGCCTCTGTAAGGTTCTCCGTCACTCTATTAAGTTTATCGGCACCTTCTCTGGAATCACTTAACAGCAATCCGGAAATTCCTTCCCCGCTGACTTTAAATTCCAGCTGCACATGACCAAACTCTGTGGTATCCGCCTCTATGCGGACTCTGCCCTTGTCTTCCCCATTTCGTATCAACGTCAGATTGACATCCACAATTCCATCTTCAGTCTGTACCGGTATGTCGAAACGTCCCTGCCCTGCAAGCTCCCTTCCCAGATGGATTCCCTGGGTAAAGGAAAGCCACTCTCTATAAGAATCCACATCCATGTTATAGATATCGGCATGATTCCTGGCATCTTCTTCCACCTGTGCCATTGCCGCATCATAGGTTTCTTCAAAATCCGGAGCGTCCAGATTTTCCACTAAATCTGTGGGAATATCCTCCACCTTTTCATAGAGACGGGTATACCAGCGCATATTCCCCAGAATATTTTTTGCCGCCGTGATGGTATCTGCGGAAGCGTATATCTGCTGTTCTTCCAAAAATGTCACAAGGTCTGGATTTTCCTGGAATGCGTCCTGAATTTTCTCTGCCTGCTGCTGGAAATAATCTCTTTCTGTCTCTGCGTATTCTTCGGATGTCTCCATGCCAGAAAAAGCATCCTGCAGCTCTTCCGGCGTATATGCCAGCAATTCTTCCGGATTTCCCTGGGACATTTCCTGCAAATGCTTTGGCGTCACTGTGTCAAGAAGTTCGCTGACTAACTGTTTCTCATATCCAAATCCTGCATGTATCTGGTCTGTGATGCTCTCTCCCTGTTTTACCTTCACCCGCTGGCTGGTATCATCATCCACCTGAACATCCATACCCCGGTCTTTGCGGCTGCGGATTGCCGTCAAGAGGTTGCCCAGTGTCAGCGGCAGTCCCTGTTTTGCCACTGCCCCGATGGCAGCGCCATCACTTTTTTCTATCTGGTTTAACAGGCGGTACACACCGATATATCCTTTGCGCTCTTCTTTTGTAATGGCGTTATCTTTTTCCAGTTTCCATAGAAATTTGCTGTATCTCTCACCGGACAGCGCATCATTATCTGTCTGCATCTGCTGAATAGCTGCACTAACCTGTACAATCGGTGTATCCAGCGGATTGCTGCCCTGGCGAATCAGCTCCAGCGTAGTCTCCGGCTGCAGATTGTCTATAAGGCATCGTACCTGGGCGTCATAGACTTTCATATTTTCAACAGATTCCACTGTAATCTCCATCTGGTTATATGCCAGAATCCGCACAGCACGCTGGTTTGCCGCCGTCTCCTCAATGCCAAGTTCCTGCATCAGGCTGCCCATGTTGCCAAATGCTTTCCCCAAAGAATCTCCCAAATCACTTCGAGGCCTTGTCATCATGGTCTCATAAGCTTCTCCGGCTCTGTCAAGCCTTGCCTGGTATACACTGCCCTGCTCCTCTGCTGTGGTAAGGGTAGTCTCCAGACGCTGTTCAAAGGTAGCTCCCAGCGCGTACGCCGGCGCTCTTCTAAGACTTTCTGTGGCTCTCTCCACTTCTGCAATAACGTCAATTTCCCTGTCAGTAACTTCCTGCCCTGCCTGGGAAAGGATTCCTTCATAATACTCCCGCTCCAGCTGCCGCAAAGACTCTACCACCTCAGCAATCCCGGCAGTCTCTATATCTATGCCGCTGTCTGCCAACGCTGCCGCTGCCCGCACACTCATATGCAGACGGATTTCTTCCAGCTGTCTGCGCACCGTAACCGTATCAATATCTATCACTGCATCTGAAGACTCCTCCGCCTCCAAAAGCTGCCGCAGTGTAATCTCATCTATGGGCGCACCCGCCTCTTTCTGCTGTGCTACCGCACTCTCCACTGCCTGCCCGGTAACCTTATGAAATCCAGAAACCACTTCTTTGGCCTCTGTCCAAGAACGATAATCCAGAGAAACCTCCATGGGATTCTCCCCATATGCCACCGCATCCAGCATGGTCTGCAAAACTTCCTCCATGCCCCCCGGTTCCTGTATGGCATCTATGCTCTCCGCCAGGGAAATACTCTCCGCTGTCACCGGTAAATCATTGGCAAGGAGCCATTTTGCCTGTTCCAGACGCTCCTGCACAGATGTATCATCCCCATCCATACCCTGTACGATATCGGTAATCTGCTTTTCAAGTCCTGCCCACAAATCATCCGGAACGTCCTGACTGCCTGTGACGCTCTTTCCAGAAAATGCCCCTTCGAACATGTTCTGAACACTGGGAACTTCTCCTTTTTCTACAATCCACGCCTTTACAACATCTATCTCTCCCAAAGACTGCCCAAAGGTATCAAAAGCATTACGCATCTGCTCCACAATAGCAGGGGTAGCATCCAGGCCGTTTGCCTGCAAAAGCTCCGTTATGATATCAGCACTGACTCCGGCGTTGTCCGCTGCCAGAGCAACCGCTGTCCGCTGCAACGCTCTTTCTCTCTCCTGCTCCCGCTGTGTCATATTTTCTGCTGTCTGCCTTTTAATGTCTCTCCGCTCTTTTATACGCTCCAAATGCTTCTCAAAGCTTTCAGAGTTGTATTCCCCGGCAGATTTTCCCTCTTTGTCCAAAGCATAACAATCGTCCCCGGTGACGGCACTAATATCTTTTTCTGCTTTTTGTTTTGCCGCAGTACCTTTCAGACTTTCTTCCATATACTTGGCAGAAGAGTCGTATGCATGGCTGGACTTTGCATCCTGCACACCAATATGTCCCCGGCTGATAACGACGGACTGTGCTGCAGCCGTCGTATTCTCTACTCTCTTATGACTCCTGGTATAGTCTGCATGTCTCTCCCGGACGGCATTTGATATGTCCGGCAAAACTCCCTGTTTTTCCTGTCCCTTGATTTTAACGTTCATAGACATTCCTTTTCTCCTTGCATATATATCCTTTTATATAAGTTTCATTCTTCACTATACAGATTCTGGTGCGGGAAAGGTAAATATATCTTTCTGCCTCTAAATCCTATACTATATGTCGGCAGGATTTAATTTTTCCATTACATAGTGTGGAAGATGTTCTACTTGTATGTTATACTGAATATAACTAATGAGAAACATAGAAATTGAACGAAACGGAGTGATGACGATGCAGGATACTTCTCTTTCTGATGCAGAAATCAGTGAAATGCTGGTGGACTCCTTGCGGGAGCTTGGGGTGACCAATGACAGTCCGGAGATAGAAGACAGCGACAGCAAAATACTTGCCCTGGAAGTACAAATCCAGGAACTGACAAAGGAACGGGACGAGTTCCGGGATAATTATCTGCAATTTAAAGGCATCTTCCAAAAACAGACCCGGATGTTTTTTGATTACCAGAATTTATCCCCCACCGTCAAAGCTTCTTTAGATGAAATCTATCGCGGCAATACGTTTGAAGAATTTCTGACCTGTGGTGTACAAAACGAAAATATTTACGCCCTCTGGGACCGCATATGTGATTATCTGCGTTCCCCCGGTGAAGCTACCAGCGAGGATCTGATTATTCTGCGTAAAATGCTTACATATTTTTTGAACCTGTTTAATCATGTACATACACTTCCCGTTCTGCGCGTCATGGACACCGCTCCCGGAGAGCCTTTTCTTCCGGCAAGCCATCAGGACGTGACAGACATCCAGGGCACCACCATGACCGGCACCATCCGTGATGTACTTTTTCAGGGACTTTGTAATTCCATTACCGGCAATGTTATCCGGCGGTCATTGGTGTGGATAGAATAAATATTTTATTAATTTTCTTTTTACGAAAATTTCTGAATGACTTCCCACTCTTTTACCAGGCGTTCCAGCGAATACGCTGCATTTGCCGGACTAGTGGAGGGCAGCTTGACACATTCCCGGTTCCACACCGGCTTTAGATGTTTCCCATATAACTCATATGCCTTTGTACCATTGGCATATATCTTTTGAATGTCCGCTTTGTCAAATATCCGGGATAAATCATTTGGCACTACGTCCCGGATGCTGGCGTCGGAAGAGCCTGTAATTGTACAGCTTTCAATAACGTCCCAGACTGCCACATGGTTTTCCAGCAGCATCCTTTGTTTATCTTCAATTTTCTCCGGAACCGGACAATTAAAAATTTGCGCCAGCACTTTCCAAAAACGGTTCTGTTTGTGTCCATAGAAAAATTGCTGTTCCCTGGATTTCACGGACGGAAAGGAGCCAAGTATCAGGATGCGGGAGTGTTGGTTGTATACTGGTGGTATGGTATGTTTCATGACGGTCTCCTTTCTGGTGTTTTTTGTTCTAAATTACGACATAGGAACAATTTTCATATTTATAATAAGTTCTCTCAATGAATTTGCAATCGATTTATTTTCTACTTCTCCATCAACATCTATATTTTCAATAAAAACCTTACTACTTTTTACCTCGTAAAGGACATAACTACCAGAATAAGCAAGCCATCCTATTGGAATATATTTCTCAATACATCCAATTTCTGCCCATTGTCTTGCCATTGAAATCAAATTATTTTCATAAAATAATATATCGTCTCCGGTGTCTCCTTCCTTTTTCAAAACAGAAAATAATATTATAGCCTCTTTTGTAGAAAGATAACCACTAATATAAGGATGCCAAAATATATTGATATAATCTGCAATTTCCATCGGTAATTCATATCCGAATTCTTCTTTAAATATTTCTAATTTCGTTTTATCTTGTCTTTCAATTGGAACGATTCCCTCAACAAATTTATTTTTGATTTCGCTGCTAATTTTACTAAAATCTTCGTTTTTGTAGTAATTTGGATATACTTTTAATTTATCAAAATAATTTTTTATTGCTGTTTTCATTTTATCTTTTTCCTTTATTTTTCTTCATGTGTTCCTTCATTAATCGAGTATCATCAATCATATTCAATAAATATATTTCTTTTATTACGAATACTGGTATTTATAAAAGAAATCATCTGTTCAATAAGCTCTTTAGATGTTTTATTTAGCATATATTAACTCCTTCGTTTTAACTCTTTTAGAGCCTCATCAACATCTAATTTTTGATATTGGTATCCTATCTCCTGAATTATACTAATATATTTCTGATTTCCCGTGTATGATAATATGGTTATAATATAATCTAATATTTCCTCACTATATTTCTCTACATTTTCTACAATTTTATTGACATGTATTCTTCCTCCTATATTTCGATATTCGACTCCTAAAAAAACGGCATGAAACATTGATTCCAGTATTATTTCATTGCTTTCCAGAAGGCTTTTTTCCATAATTTCATCACATATCACAATCGCCTCGTCATCTGTAATATTACCGTATTCCAATATGTCGCCTACAGTATCATACATAATGTCTTCAGGAAGGTGCTGCATACTAGATGTTATCAGATCCAGAAGTTTTTCTTCCATTTTATATCCCTCCGTTTCTTCCCAAACTTCTATCTGCTTCACGTTGCAAAACTGCTGTCGTTGCACCCATATATTCCCGGGCTGTTTCTAATATTTTCTTGTCATTTCCCAATATTTCCAAAGCCGTAATGGAAAATATGTTTAGCAATTCTTCATCCGTATCTTTAGATACTATTTCAAAATAATTAAATATGGCTTTTATTAATTCTTTTTCGCTATTATTTTCCAATAATTTAATGATTTCAGGCATAAAAATATCTTCGATAATTATAATCTCTAATCCTTCAAAAAATTTTTTTCTTTTTTGAAAATACTCATCCTGTTTTTGTGGAAAAAAATATATCATTTGGTTTAAAAAATCTTCTACGGTTTCTTTCATATATTCACCTAATCAAATAATTTTATTGCATTTCCATGACAGCAATCCCAAGTCAAACTATTACTTTAAACGGTGCATGTCCTGATTCTTGATTCCTTAACAATGATGGTTTCCTTAATCTAAGACTACATTCTAAATTCATCAGAATATAATCCTTCTCACTTTTTACATAACTGATATTTATCCAAATTGGAACAAACGGACTATTAAACGATAGCATATTAACTATATCATCTTCTGGATAAACTTTATTATGTACACGTTTTGGATTTAAAATATTTAACCTTAGAAATTCATCCATTGCCATCATAGGCTTTCCTTTTTCAATTATAGGTGTAATTTGGAAGCGATAATTTTCTCCTTCAATCTTTTTATATGCCTTTAACTCTTCCACCGCCTTCCGTAAATGATTTCTAAATATATCTTTATTCATTTCCTTGACTATATATCTTTTTCTCTTCATATCTTCTTCTCCGCAATTTATTTTTTTACATATATATAACTTTGTCAAATCAACATAACCAGATGAAATCAGAGTGTGATTACCCAGTTTTAACCATGCATTATTTGCGTTATTTCTCTCCCACT
>CAZSGT010000054.1:0-8584 GCA_964606215.1 uncultured Lachnospiraceae bacterium | reverse complement strand
GAAAATGTCGCTTATGCGACCGCGCTCGGCGCGAGAGTTTCGCAAGCGAAACTCTTTTTGTATTTGGAACAAATGTTTTTTATTTTTTAGGAGAGATGAGAGGATGCATAATAATATAAGAGAAAAAATAGATGCGGTAAATCTCCTGGTGCCGCCTCCGGAAAACGAGCCGGAGAGGCAGTATTATTTTATGGCAAAGTGCAGGGATATTCTGACGGAGGAAGAGAAACGTTCCGGCAGGGAGCTTACCGCCTGTGTAACTACCTTTGGGTGTCAGATGAACGCCAGGGATTCGGAGAAAATAACCGGGATTCTGGAGGAGATTGGCTACCGGGTAACGGAGGATGAGGATGCGGATTTTGTCCTCTATAACACATGCACGGTCAGGGAGAATGCGAATCTTAAGGTTTACGGCAGGCTGGGTTATTTAAAAAAGCGCAAGGAAAAGCGCCCACAGATGATTACTGCCCTTTGTGGATGTATGATGCAGGAGCCGGAGGTGGTGGCAAAAATAAAAAAAAGCTACCGCAATGTGGACATTATTTTTGGTACCCACAATATATTTAAGCTGGCGGAGCTTATCGCCATGCGGCTGATGGACGACAGGGAAAAACCTTCTATGATTGTGGATGTCTGGGAGGATACCACACAGATTGTGGAGGAGCTTCCGGACAAGCGGAAGTATCCCTTTAAGGGCGGCGTCAATATTATGTTTGGCTGCAATAATTTTTGCAGTTACTGTATTGTGCCATACGTCCGGGGAAGGGAGCGCAGCAGGGAGCCGGAGGATATTCTGGCAGAGGTGCGGGAGATGGTGGAGGACGGTGTAAAGGAGATTATGCTGTTGGGGCAGAATGTGAACTCCTACGGAAAAACACTGGAACACCCGGTAAGCTTTGCGGAGCTTTTGCGCATGGTGGATGCGGTGGAGGGAATAGAACGGATTCGTTTTATGACTTCACATCCCAAGGATTTGTCGGATGAATTGATTGACGCCATGGCACAGACAAAACATGTATGCCCCCATTTTCATCTTCCGCTGCAGTCGGGCAGTGACCGTCTGTTAAAGATTATGAACCGGCATTACACCAAGCAGGAGTATCTTCTGCTGGTGGATAAAATCCGCCGCAGCGTGCCGGGGATTGCCATAACAACAGATATCATTGTGGGATTTCCCGGCGAGACAGAGGAAGATTTCCAGGAGACGCTGGATGTGGTGAGGAAGGCAGAGTACGACAGCGCCTATACATTTGTGTATTCAAAACGCACAGGAACACCGGCGGCAGCCATGGAAAACCAGGTGCCGGAGGATGTGGTGAAGGAGCGGTTTGACCGTCTGCTTCATGAGGTGCAGGCAGTGGCAGAGAAAAGAGCAAAAAGTCATGTGGGCGAAGTGGTGGAAGTTTTAGTGGAGGAGCGGAATGCCCATGACGACGCCATGGTGACAGGCAGAACCGGGGACAATTATGTGGTGCATTTTCCGGGGTGCGAGGAGATGATTGGGAAATGTGTCAAGGTGAAACTGCAGGAGTGCAAAGGATTTTATTTTATCGGCAGTGCAGTAAAATAAAAGAAAGTCATAACAGAACTTTTCCTTTAAGGCACGCTTTCGCTTGTCAAGCTACGCAGTGGTGCGTAAAGTCATAAAATAAGGATGAGCAGAAACCCCAATGGGGTTCAATCAGCACAATATGTGGCTTCTGCAAGCAAGCTTACAAACCCACATATTTGTGCTGATTGGCGCAGAGCGCCTTACTGCTCATCCTTATAAAATACATGACTTAAGCACCAGCGACCTTGAAACAGCCTTAAATGAAAATTCTGTTTGACTTTCTTACATTTAGATTTCGTGCAGATTGCTGAAAATAAAATATAAAAGCTTTTTGCATCGAAATTTTATGTGTTTACTGATGTTTAATGTTTTGTTTTTGACAGATTACAGGGTTTCTGGTTCATCGTAGTCCTCACCGAAGAGTTCTACGGTGACGGTGTTCATAACCTTGTCTTCCAGAGGTTTGTCCATGTAGTCGGTTTTGCACTGGGCGATGGCGTCTACTACATCCATTCCTTCGGTGACCTTGCCGAAGGCGGCATACTGTCCGTCCAGATGTGGGGAGTCCTCGTGCATAAGGAAAAACTGGGAACCTGCGGAGTCCGGCATCTGGGAGCGTGCCATGGAGATAACGCCTGCCGTATGCTTTAAGTTATTATCAAAGCCGTTCATGGAAAACTCGCCCTTGATAGAGTAGCCGGGGCCACCGGTGCCGACACCCTCCGGGCAGCCGCCCTGAATCATGAAACCACGGATGACACGATGGAAAATTAAACCATCATAAAATCCTTTGTTTACCAGGGAGATAAAGTTTTTCACAGTATTTGGGGCAATATCCGGGTAGAGTTCCACCTTGATTGTGCCCATGTTTGTATTCATTGTTACGATTGGATTTTGTGCCATAATTTGTATGTCCTCCTGAAATTGTTCTTTTGCCTGTATGGGATTTGTGAATCCCTGTGACATACAAATGATAGCCTATTTTAACAGAAAAGTCAAAACGGAAAGAGGAAATGAGGAAAGAATATGAAGTGGAAAAGAATTGGAATATTGATTATGGTTGTTATGGCAGGTGTTCTGACGGGCTGTAGTGCCACCGCGCAGGATGCCCCAAAGGAAAAAGCCGATACCGTGAAGGATGCCCCAGAGGAAAAAGCGGATACCGTACAGGATGCTCCAGAGGAAAAAGCTGTCACTGTCGGGAAGAGCATCCTGCAGCCGGATACAAATGAAAAGTATCAGTATGCCAATGATGGGGCAGTCTATGTGAATACCTATGAGAATAATCAGATTGAACAGTGGTCTTTGGAGGGAACCTTGCAGCAAACATATACTCTGCCTGTGAAGATGAGTGCGTATGGTGAATTATTATATGTCAATAATGAGGAATTGTTTTATTGCGTTCAGGAGAAGCATAACAATCGTGCCTGTCAGATTATGAGGGTGCCAATCCGTCAGACAGAGAATGGACAGGAGCTGCTTATAGACCAGCAGGAAGCTTTCTGGGAGGTGAAAGAAACCTGGGTACATTATGGACAGATGAATGGCTGTATATCAGGATATGGTTTTTATGCCAACCAGGAGTACATTGTCTGGATTACTTCGAAAAGGCTGCATGTCTATGACAGAAGGGCAGAGAAGGCGATCTCAATCACAGCGGATCCGGAAATCGCAGAAAATATAGAGTTAAAGTACTGTTTATCTGATGAGATTGTATCGGTTTGCTCGAATGTATGTGGGGAACGCATAATATTCAATAAGGATCCGTTGGATGAGGAAGAAGAAAAAAAGTACGGCGTTTACGTTTACTCGTTTGGAGAGACGAAGGCAGAGAGGATTGATGCGCGGTGCTATACGAGGGCGGCCTATATTACGGATCCGGACAGACAGAAGGTCTATTATCAGATTACAGAGGATCAGAGTGTGTGGGAGTACGACTGTGAGAGTGGGGAGAAACGGGAACGAATCCCGGAGGAGACATTTCGGAACTGCTACGAGAAAGAGGGGCTTGAATGGTTTCCGGAAGAGGACAATGACAGTTTCTTTTTGCAGGGGGATATTCTGTATGTTGTAAAAGAGAAAACTCCTTCAGATGGGCCAAAACTCTTTTCCTATTCACTTGTCGAAAATACCTTAAAATATGAGAGGGAAGTGACAGAGAAATTACACCAGTGTGTAAAGGAGATACAGCAGGAGAACGGAGCTGACCGGTATTATAAGTCTGCAATCGTGATTTTAGAGGGAAAGTTGTTGTATTACACGGATTATGAACAATATTATTGCATTGATTTAGAGAAGGCAGACACGAAAAGGGTATATGCAGATGATGTGGAAAAGCTTTATTTTGCATTGTTGGGAGAAAGAGTTGAGGTAGAGAAGGATTGAGAAGTACCTTGATAGGGAAGAGATTTTGTATAGAAAGAAGGTAAGAGAATGATTTATGCGGATTTTATAAAGGAAAATGATACCATCGGCGTGACAGCCCCCTCCGATGGCAACCATAAAGAAATGGATTATGCCAGAGTGGATTTGGCGGTAAAACATTTTAAAGACAGAGGGATTCTGGTGAAGGAGACTGCCAATGTCCGCACCAGTGAAGGGGGCAGGAGCAGCAGCGCCGGGGAGCGGTGCCGCCAGCTGTTGTCCCTGATAAAAGACGAGAAGGTGAAAGCGGTGATAACGGCAAAGGGCGGAGATTTTCTGATGGAGATGCTCCCGGACTTTGATTTTGAGGAAGTACGCAGGCATCCCACGTGGATACAGGGATATTCCGACAATACGGGGCTGGTCTTTCCGGTGACTGTACTTTGTGATGTGGCGTCGATTTACGGCGGTGGATTTAACGATTTTGCCATGGAACCCTGGCATTCCTCCGTGGAAAATGCATGGCAGATTTTGCAGGGGAATATGGTGGTGCAGGAGAGTTTTTCAGAATTTGAGGACGGCTTTTTTGACAAGGAAAACCCCGGGGACGGCTATCACTTTACCACCCCTGTTTGCTGGCAGAATGTCATTGGCGGGGAGCGGGTGCAGATGGAAGGCAGGCTGATTGGCGGCTGCCTGGATGTGCTTTTGAATCTGGTTGGGACGCCCTTTGGCGACATGTCAGGTTTTTTGGATAAGTACAGCAGTGAGGGAATTATCTGGTATCTGGAAAGCTTTTCGCTGGATACGGAGAGTGTGGCGAGAGGGCTCTGGCAGCTTACCCAGGCGGGATGGTTCCGGGGCGCCAGGGGATTTATTTTTGGCAGACCTGCCATGTGTAACAGCTTTACAGGAATGACATATGCAGACGCCCTTCGCCTGATTCTGGAACCTTTTGGGGTGCCAGTGGTGATGGATGCGGATATCGGACACAAGGGGCCGCAGTTTAGCATTATGAACGGGGCATGGGGGCAAATCGAGAGCGCAGGTGGAAAAGGAAGCCTGCGGATGGAAATTAAATAGTGAGGGATATGTGCAGGGGAAAGAACGTGTGAAGGGGAATACAGGACAATTGTGATGCTGGAAGTTTTAGATGGTAGAGTGAACAGGATATGCACTGGGAAGATTTGACATATAAGCAGAAATGGCGTAAGTTATTATTGATGTGTACTGGCAGGAGTGGGAAATCTATTCAGAGAGAGGTTTGCTATGCGGAGACAAAAGCATTTTACGAACCGGATACTAGCAGGGCTGTTGATGGCTTCCATTGTTTTGATGGGGAGCGCCTGCAGCCTGTCTGAAGATACAAAAGAGGTCAAAGAGGAAACGGTTTCAGAGGTGGAGGAGGAGAGAGAGACCGTGTGTACCATGGGTGCGACCCTGCTTACAGAAGAGCGTAACCCGCTGATGGTAATGGCGGCGACACAGGCAGACAGGGAGGTAGTTTCCTATACAAATGCCTGTATACTGGATGTGGATGCAGAGGGGAATGACCTGAAAGATAGTGTCTGTGAAGTCACCGAGGAGTATAATGCTGCGGACCAGGCGGTTACATATCGGCTTGCCCTGAAGGATGGGGTCACTTTTTCCGATGGAACGAAAATCACGGCGGACGATTTGATTTTTACATATTATGTCTTATGCGACGTATCTTTTTCCGGAGTATATACGGTCTGCAATCTGCCGGTGCAGGGACTGGATGCGTACCGCTATAACGGCATGAGCGGAAAAGAGTTTGAGAAAAAAGTTAAAAAAGAAATGAAATCGCCTTCTAAAAAGACCAGGAATAAAATAAAAAAGCAGATTATTGCCAAGGAATTAAAAAAGGAATTTGACTGGGTGGGAACGCTGTATGAAAATGATATGTATGCCCGGTATACGGAGAAATATCCACAGAGAAAAGACTTGTTTGCTTTTTTTATGAATCTGGATGGCGGATATGATTCTACAAAAGTAGAAAACGAGGAGACGGTTCTTGCAGATATTACAAAGCAATATGGCTATGATTACAGGCAGCTGGCAGACGCCACTGGAAGAGATTACGATGATCAGGTAAAGCGGATTGCCATTACAACACTTCTGAATGGGGAAGAAAAGGGAGCGGCTTCTATCAGTGGAATCAAAAAACTGGATGAGAATACAGTTGCCATTACGCTTTCCGGATATGCACCCCATTGGCGTTACACCTTGTGCCACGTGCCAGTGCTTTCCCTGGCGTCTTACGGGGATGCAGCGGCATACCGCTATGAGGACAACGCCTTTGGCGTCACAAAGGGAGACGTTTCTGTTATTGAGAAGAAGCAGGATGGTATTGGCGCAGGAGCATATATACAGACATCCTATGAAAACAATACAGTTACGCTGCAGGCGAGAAAGGATTACTGGGGAACGGAACCGGAGGCAGATACACTGATTTTGAAAAATGTGACTGTGGATAACGCAGTGCCGGCGCTGCTGGATGGAGGAATCGACCAGATGCAGCTAAATGGCTTGAGGGGGGACCAGAGAGAGGCACTGGCGGAGGCGGCAGAATCCATACAAATTCAGTATACTCCACAGAATGCTCTGGTGTATATGGGATTGAATGCGTGGGCCATGAAGGTGGGCAAGGATAGTTTTTCCAAGGAGAGCGTTGCACTGCGGCAGGCATTTGCAACTCTGCTTTCCTCCTACAAAAAGGCTGCGATACATAATTACTATGGGGATGAGGCCACCGTTGTGGATACATTGAAAGAGGGTTGTGCAGATGCCGCTTATGATACGGGAGTAAATGGGGAAGCGCTGTATCAGGAGAATATGACTGAGTACGAAAAGTACGATGTGGCATTGGACGCATGTGTTGCCTTTCTCAAGGAGGCAGGATTTACATATGATGAGAAGAGCGGAATGTTTACGAAAGCGCCAAAGGGAGCGTCACTTTCCTACACTGCCACTATTGTGGCGGATGGCAGCGGAAATCACGCAGCGTATGCCATTTTGACCTCCGCAAGGGAGGCGCTGGAATCGGTGGGAATCATGCTGAAAATCAATGATATTCAGGAAAGCAATGTACTGTATGATCTGATAAAGGACAATTCCCAGCAGATATTTGTGGCGTCCATGGTGCAGGAAGTGACGACAGATTACAGCATACATTTTGGCAGTAAGGGCGTGTTTAATTATGTTTCCTATAAAAATGCCGATGCAGATAAGATTTTTGCGGATATACAGACGTTCCACACAAAGGAGGAGCGGAAGGAACTGCTGGAGCAGGCATGGACCATGGTGAAGGACAGCGCAGTATTTCTTCCGCTGTACCGGAAGAATACGGTGACGCTTAGCAGGAAAGAGAATGGTGGCTGACCTCTGATGTGGATGAGGCATTGGCAGAATAATAAAGAGGACAACTTAAAATGTCAGATACAAGAGATATGATGGCGGCATTGGCAAAAGGCGAATGCCGCTTTTTGCGACCGCGTCTACGTTTCACTTCGGTATGGAAGTGATTTAATTGGTGAACTATTTTAGAGTTGGAGGTTCATTCAGAATTTGCGGAATGGTGGATGTCTGTAAACGGTTATTACACGAAAATGTCCGTTTATGACATAAATAAAACTATGATTATATATGTGTCGATATATACCATATATCCATATAAGGAAGGTGGTTAAAATTCTTTCAGTAGCAGTATGTGATGATGAAATCATAGAATGTTGCAGTATAGCAGGAAAAATCAAAGTAATTTTAGAAGAAATGAAGATACCATATATTATCCGCCAGTTTCGAGGCGGCAGGGAATTACTGCAGGCATCGGAAAGCTTTGACGTTGTTTTTCTTGATATTATTATGGATAATCTGGATGGAATGAAGACAGCAAAGATTTTACGTGAGAAGGCATCTGACAAGATACTTGTTTTTGTATCTTCCAGCAGGGAATATGTGTTTGATGCATATGATGTGGAAGCTTTCTGGTATCTGCTGAAACCGGTGGATGACAAAACGATTAAAAGTGTATTGCAAAGAGCAGTTGTCAAAACAGACAATCAGTTGCAGGAATTTATCATTGTCAGCAAGGAAAGACAGAAAAAGAAATTGTTTTTGGATGACATATTCTATTTTGAGATTAAAGGAAGAATCATTGACGTTCATGGGAAGGAAGGTATTTTTTCATATTATGGGCAGATAGGGAAATTGGAAGAAAAATTGCTGGAAAAAGATTTCTTCAGGTGCCATAAAAGTTATCTGATTAATTTGAAGCGCGTTGAGGGGTATAACAAGCAGGAGGTCGTGCTGGAAAATGGGGAAAATATCATGATTGCAAAGAGGAGATATGAGGCATTCTGTCAGGAGATACTTAAAGTTATGAGGAAAAGCGGAGGCATTATATGAAGCAGATTGCAGACTATGCAGATATTTTAATCACAGCGCCATTTTATTTGGGGTATGTGTGGGCATCCGATAAATTCTTGAAAAAATATTTAGGGGCTTCCAAAAAGAGTGAATGGTTGTTCATATTTTTTTGTTTTGGTGGCTGTTTGTTTTTGGATATTTTGAGCAGAACATATTCTGTTCTATATATTTTCGGGGTGATGTTGAAGCCCGTATTCTTTATGGGATTGGTGCTGTTTC
>CAZSGT010000053.1:0-8697 GCA_964606215.1 uncultured Lachnospiraceae bacterium | reverse complement strand
TCATAGAACGAGATTTTGTTACAATAAACAGTCACATTTTGCAAGATTATTTTTAAGGAAACGCTGATTAAAGCGTTTCCTGCGCCGGATTTGCGTCCCAAGGCGGCAAATTCATTTGCAAATCCGTGCGCATCCACCGGAGTTAAGAATAAATGCATAAATATGCAGGAAAGAGGATTTATATGCATCAAAGGGAAGAAATGACAGAACAGAAGGGAAGTATACGGCAATATCTGCAGGAAAACCGGCTGATTACCGACGGCGCCATGGGCACATATTATGCGGAGTGCGGGGGAAAAGAGGAACTGGCAGAGTTTGGAAATATCTCGGAGCCGGATTTGATAAAAAATATACACAGGGAATATATTGACAGTGGAGCGAAATTGATTCGGACAAACACCTTTGCCTGCAACACCACGTTTTTTCAAAATATGGAGCAGGTAAGAAAAAATATCCATGCAGCCTGGCATATCGCAAAAGAAGTACAGATTGAGGCGCTGGCAAAAGGAAGAGACGTGTTTGTGGCAGCAGATATAGGTCCCATCGACGATGGCGGCGACCGGGAGGATGCAGAGATATTTGCAGAGTACCGGGAGATTTGTGACGTCTTTTTAGCAGAAGGAGCAGACATATTTGTATTTGAGACCCATTCACAGACCATGTATCTGCGGGAAACTGCCGAATATATAAAACAGAGAAATCCCCAGGCGTTTATATGGGTGCAGATGGCATTTAACCGCAGTGGATATACAAAGCTGGGGCTGGGTATACAAAACTTTATCCGGGAGATGGCAGCTGCGGAGACCATAGATGCTTATGGTTTGAATTGCAGCGTCTCTTCGGCACATATGTATGGATTTTTAAAGGATGCAGTCTTTGCGGCGGGAAAGCCGGTTTCGGTGCTGCCAAATGCCAGCTATTCCCTGGAAGTGAGAGGGCGGGTGCTGTACTCGAAAAACATTTCTTATTTTGCCCAGAATATGGCAGAGGTGGCGGAGCTTGGCATAGAGATTTTAGGCGGATGCTGTGGAACCAGTCCGGCATACACAAAGGCAATGGCAGAGGCGTTGGCAGATGTGCCCCTTACCTCCAAAAAAGAGATGGATATGGTTTCTGCAAAGGAAGGACAAAGGGAACCCCATACTGCCGGAATGGAAGTGCCGGGCCAGGATCCGCAGAATGTTTCGCAGGAAAAAATCCATCCTTTTATGGAAAAAGTCCGTTCCGGAAAGAAAGTATTTCTGGTGGAACTGGACCCGCCTTTTGATACAGATATCCACAAGGTTATGGAAGGGGCAAAGCTGTTAAAGGAGCAGGGGGCAGATATTATAACCCTGTCGGATTCTCCTCTGGCAAGACCCAGGATGGACGTGGGCCTGTTGGCGGCAAAACTGCAGCGGGAGATGGATATCCCTGTCATGCCCCACATTTCCTGCAGAGACAGAAATATGATTGCGCTCCGGGGAATGTTTTTGGGACTGCACGCCAATGATATCCGGAATCTTTTGCTGGTGACGGGAGACCCCATTGCCAGGACGGACCAGCCGGCAGTAAAACCAGTCTATAATGTAAATTCCATCAAGCTGATGAAGTATGTAAAACAGATGAATGCGGAGCATTTTCCGGAAGACGGGCTGGTATATGGGGGAGCGTTGAATTATCACGGAGTCAATGGGGATGCTATTGCCAAACGGATGCAGGATAAGGTGGATGCAGGGGCGGAGTATTTTCTGACTCAGCCCATTTACAGTCCGGAAGACATCGAGAGAATCCGCTTCTTAAAGTCTAAGGTAAATACCCGGATTTTTTGTGGAATTATGCCTCTGGTCAGCTACCGTAATGCCCGTTTTATCCGAAATGAGATGCCGGGAATCCATGTGCCGGACGAAATTATGGAACAGTACCCGGAGGGACTTACCAGAGAGGAATATGAGAAGCGGGCGGTGGCTATCTGTGTGGAGCTTGCAGGAAAGATGGAGGATGTGGCGGACGGTTTTTACTTTATGCCGCCCTTTAACCGGGTACATTTGATTTGTGAGATTATGAATGCCTTGCGTTAGGAGGGAACGTCCGCAGGGAGGAAGAAGCATATGGCAAAAAAACGGGTAAAGGTTGCAAAATATACAAAAGAAAAAAATGCCAAAGCGTGGGAGGATTACCGTGCGAGACAGGCAGAACTGACCTATTCCATATGGGAAAATATGTGTTATATTCTGAGGGAGGCATGGGAATATGCGCCGGGCATGATTTGGTGTTTGGTTATAATACTTTTTGCGCAGACGGCAGAAAGTCTTTGTGAGGCATACACGGATAAATACATTGTCGCCTTGGCGCTGGGCGAATCTGCGAGAGTACCTCTGGCGGTCATATCCCTGTTGCTGATTTTTGGTACAAGGTTTTTTCGATTTCTTGCGTCCCAGGCAAGTGGATATAGTGTTTATATGGGAAAATTCCCCTTTATCATGCATCTTCGCCGGAATATGCTGAAAAAGGGAATGGAGACGGATTACGAAAATAATGAAAGCGCTCACACCGGAGATTTGCATCAGAAGGCTATGAGCAGCGCAGACTGGATTGCTGCCCATGCGGTGACAAACATGCAGAATATCCTTCGGTATACGTTGAATATTTTTGTGTTTGGCGCCATACTTTCCCTGCTAAGTCCGGTTATGCTTCTGATTGCCTGCGTTCCGCCTGTATTGTGCTACGCAATCAACCGCCACAAGATGATGTGGGTGTGGAACATGGCAGACAACTGGCAGACCTTTGAGCGGCAGCTGGCTTATATTCAGCAGGCGGGAACGGATATCGCCCATGCAAAGGACGTCCGGCTGTTCGGGATGGAGAGATGGTTTTCATTGGCATTTGACCGATCTTTTCGGAAACGCATGGACTGGTATGAGCAGCAGGATGTCTGGGAGCGCAGATGGGATATGTTCCAGCTTATTGTAGATGGTGCGGGAAAATTTGGGGCATATGCCTACGTGATTTATCTGATGGTAAAGGGACAGATTGATGCGGGGTCCTTTGTGTTGTATTTCAATTCCATCATGCAGATTTCCAATTCTACCCGTCAATGGTGTGAAAGCTATGCAGGATTTGAGTGGGTGTCAATGAATATTAACTATTTGCGGGATTATTTTGAAATGGAGGACAAAACTAACCGAGGGGAGGGCGTACCGGTTCCGGACGGTCCCTGTGAGATTGTATTTCAGAATGTAAGCTATACGTATCATGGTACAAAAAAGCCTACCATAGAAAACCTTTCCTTTACGCTCCATAAAGGAGAAAAGCTGGCTTTAGTGGGGGAAAACGGCGCGGGGAAGACCACGCTGATTAAGCTGATGTGCGGTTTGTATGAGCCGACGGCAGGAAAAATCCGTCTAAATGGAATCCCTGTAAACGAGTACAACCGGCAGGAATATTTTAAAATCTTCGGCACAGTATTTCAGGATTTCAAAGGGATTGGATTTACCATTGCAGAAAATATCGCCTCCGTAAAGGGAGAGGATGTCGACAGAGAGAAATTGTATTCTTGTATGAAGAAAGCTGGAATTTATGATATGGTGATGGGTCTTCCCTTGCAGGAAAACACATATTTTGAGAAACAGATTCATGACAATGCCACGGATTTGTCCGGTGGACAGATGCAAAAGCTGGCATTGGCAAAGGCGCTGTATAAGGATGCACCGGTACTTTTGTTAGATGAACCCACCGCTGCCCTGGACGCCATGGCAGAACAGGAAATGTATTTACAGTATGCAGAATTTGGAAAATCAAAATCCAGTGTATTTATTTCCCACCGTCTGGCATCCACAAGATTTTGTGACAAAATCCTGTTACTGGCAGATGGAAAAATCATGGAGAGCGGCACCCATGAGGAGCTGATGAAGGCGGGGGGAACGTATGCGAGGATGTATGAAATCCAGAGCCGATATTATAAGGAGGATGCCGATGCAGTCTGAAAAAACAACAAATCTGGAAACGTTGAAACGCTGTATAAAATTTATCCATAAAGCAGACCACTTTCACATAGGCAGGAAATTGATTTGCGATATGATAGAGATTGTAAATGAATATCTGGGAATCGTCCTGGCTGCGTTTGTGGTTGGCGGCATCATAAACAGTAAAACGGTGGGAGAAATGCTTTTGATGGCAGGGATTATTTCGGCGTCATACCTGCTCTTAAATCTCACCGAGCGGATGATTGCCGGCAGGCAGAACAGTCATAATTTTGCATTGGAGCAAAACAAGCAGCGTTTTCTCTGGGAAAAACTCATGAATATGGATTATGGGAAGGTGGAGGATAGCCGGAACCACACGGTGTTTGTGGAGGCATTAAATATGCTGCGAAGTGAAAATTTGGGACTGCCCCAGATGGAAAGATACATCCGGTTTACGTTAGCGGGGGTATTTTATATTCTGCTTGGGCTTGTGATGTTGCTGCCTGTTGCATTACAGGATGCAGTGGTGACGGAGGGGGTTACGGGATTTGTACAGTCTGATATGGGATTTGTCACACTAATCCTGATGGTTGCCTGCTTAGAAATTCTGAAGACGATGTATATCAGTAAAAAAAGTATGAAACTTTATGCGAAACGGGAAAATCATCCACAGGTGCTTCAGGCATCCAAGGAGGAGAACTATTATGAAAACCATGTAGCGTATCACTATCAGAGTGGAAAGCAGCTGCGTATCTTTGGGGAGCAGCAACTTTTTCTGGATGGATATGACCGGACCGCAAGAAACCGGGTGGAAATTTTCCGGGAAGTGTGGAAAAAAGATATCAAGTATCAATTTGCATGGCAGATGATTAATATTGCGACAGGAATCCTGATGTATGGATTTGCCGTTTACCGCAGTTTGACGGGAATGTTTACGCCGGATGAGGTGGTGGCGTTTGCCCTGTATTTTACAAAAATACAGACGGGGATTTCCAATGTTTCGGACGGATATGGTGTGTTGAAATTATGCATTCCCTTTTGCAAGAAAATCTTTGATTTTCTGGATATACCGGACGAAAAATATTATGGCACAATTTCCACGGAAAAGAGGGATGATAATGAATATGAATTTGCCTTCCATCATGTGTATTTTCGATATCCCGGTTCTGAGAAGTACGTGTTAAAGGACATTAACCTGACATGGAAAATCGGGGAGAAGATGGCTTTGGTAGGCAGGAACGGCTGTGGAAAATCTACGCTGGTAAAGCTCTTGTGCCGGCTGTATGACCCTACGGAGGGGGAGATTACCCTCAACGGAATGGATATCCGCAAATATAAATACGAAGAGTATATGGCTTTGTTTTCCGTGGTGTTTCAGGATGCGGATGTCTTTTCCTTTTCGATGGCGGAAAATGTTGCCGCAGATATAAGTTATGATGGAGAACGTGTGACGGAGTGTGTGAAGCGCGCCGGGTTAGAGCAGCGCCTCCACCAGATGAAACGGGGGATTGAAACCTGTCTGTACAAGAATTTTGATGAAAACGGCGTGGAGATTTCCGGTGGCGAGGTGCAAAAACTGTGTCTGGCAAGAGCAGTCTATAAAGGAGCGCCCTTTGTCATCCTTGACGAGCCCACGGCTGCCCTGGACCCTCTTGCCGAGTATGACATGTATACCAGATTTAATGAGGTAGTGGGGACAAGGACAGCTATCTACATTTCCCATCGTCTTTCCTCCTGCCGGTTCTGTGACGGGATTACCGTCATGGATGAGGGGGAGATTGTGGAGAGGGGAACCCATGAAGGACTGCTGGAAAAGGGAGGTATTTATAAGAAACTCTGGTCTGCCCAGGCGGAGTATTATAGGGATAGTGCGGGTGAATTGTATGCGTAGTAGTTATTACTAAGGGGTTATGAGGTCCATGGTCCGGTATATGGCATCTGTCATATACCGGATTAAAATCATGGCCCGGCTTGAAAAATGGGACAAGTTGGGATATAATTAGAAGATACTGCCAGCAGGCAAAGAAAATGCGGCGTATTGCTAAATGGTAAATAACAGGAAACCTGTGGTTTGCGCAGATTTTTATAAAGGAATTATCAAAAAATGAAGAAGATATGGGAATGGATTACGAAAATCATATATGTTTGTCTGGGATTTGGATATAAAATCGCCGGAAAAGAGCTGACACAGGAAGCCTTTAAGAGCTTTATGGAGTTTGTCCGCTTTGGAATTGTTGGTGTCAGCAACACGGTGGTGAACTATGTTGTATATGTATTGAGTTTATTGATGTTAAGGAGATTTTTTAATCTGCCGAAGATGGATTATTACATCGCGACGGTGATTGCCTTTATTTTGAGTGTATTATGGTCCTATTACTGGAACAGCCGTATGGTGTTTAAGCTGGAGCAGGGAGAACAGCGTTCCTGGTGGAAGGCATTGATAAAAACATATATTTCCTATTCATTTACGGGATTGTTTTTGAACAGTATTTTGCTGTTTTTGTGGGTAGATATTTTGCATGTTTCTGAGTTTATTGCTCCGATTCTCAATTTACTCATAAGCGTTCCGATTAATTTTATTATCAATAAATTCTGGGCGTTTAAAAAGGGATAATCGATTCAAAGAAAACAAATCCGCAAATCATTGTTTAAAATGTTTGCGGATTTCTTTGTATAAGAATGTTTGATTTTAAAATAAGATGGAACGGATGTTACGCATTCATGCCGCAGCATTTCTTGTATTTTTTGCCGCTTCCGCATGGACACGGGTCATTGCGTCCAATTTTTTTGTCCTTTACAACCGTGCCGGATTTTTTCTGTTCTTTATAAAGCTCTTTTCTGCGCTCCTCAGTGAGAAGGTCGTCCCACATGGGGAGAGTGTAAAGCCATTCAGCCTTTGCGCCCACCATGTTGTAGTAGAGTTTCTCTTTATCAAATCCCAGATTTACCGGGGTATCTGCGTCCATCTCCTCAATGGGGTTTGCATTTATCAGACTGTCGTTAATACCATCCAGGAAACCGACCATCATGGACAACGGTACATTGTACTTGTCCGCCAGTTCCTGTACCGTGCCGTTTACCACGGTGTCTGGTTCCGATAAAATCTGCTCATAAATTCCTTTTTCCAATTCAAAATACTTTGCCCAGAATTTCTCTCCCTCCTTGGAGTTTCCATTTTTCTGGTATGCAAATTCACGCCATTCCTGTAATAAGCTCATCGTAGCTGCTCCTTCCTGCGCCATATATGGCAATAATCTCGCTGGTGTTTCGCCGCAATATGCAGGATTTGTCCTGTCTGTAAAATCCACGCTGGCAAAACCTGCATATTATTGTACCACGTTTTTGTGAAACGGTCAAAAATATATCTGTCAGTCCAGGGCACTGTATACGATATCCCGCAGCATGTGAACAGTACGCTCGCCGTTGCCCCCTGCTTTTTGTATGACATAAATCATCAGCAGATCCTCCACAGGGTCTACCATCATATAACAGCCCGCCCAGCCATCCCAGCCAAATTCGCCCACTGAGCCATACATGCCGGCGGTAGTGGGGCTTAGCATGGTGCGGACCAGACAGCCGTAGCCGTAGCCCTTCAGGGCGGTCCAGTCGTAACCCTTCATCTGCTCTTCGGTCAGGTGGTTGGCAGACATAAATTCAATGGATTTGCGCCCCAGAATCCGTGTCCCTTTGTAGGTGCCTCCGTTTAGGAGCATGGAGGCAAAGTGACTGTAATCTTCCACAGTGGATACCAGTCCGGCACCACCGGATTCAAAGGCAGGCGGTTGTTTCCACATATAGGAAAGCCCCAGATGCTGCCACTGTACTGGCTGCAGCTTGCCGCTGTCATCATCATACTGATAGTATCCCATAAGTCTTGACAGTTTTTCTTCTGGCACATAAAAATCCGTATCCGGCATATCCAGCGGGCGAAATATTTCATCCATCAAAAATTCCCGGAAGGATTTTCCGGAGATGACCTCCACGATTCCACCCAGCACGTCTGCGCATGTGCTGTACAGCCAACGTTGGCCAGGCTGGAATGCAAGGGGTTTGGAGCCAATCATATTGCAATATTCCAAAGTTGTAGTGGGAGTACCCTTCTCCAGTTTGTCCGCAAATTCCCCGTAGGCGTCATCCATGATTTTACCGGCGGGAAAAGAAGCGTCGGGATATACCAGACCGGCAGTCATGGTAAGCAAATCTAAAATGGTGATGTTTCTGTGTACCGGAACCAGGCTGCCGTCTTCCTGCAGTACGTTCTGGTTTGCAAATCCCGGAATAAACCAGCAGACTTCATCGGCAAGATGCAGTTTTCCCTGCTCAATGAGAAGCAGTACTGCCACAGCAGTCACAGGTTTTGTCATGGAATAACAGCGGAAGATGGCGTCTTCCCGCATGGGCTCCCCGGTCTCCAGGCTAAGTTTTCCATAACATTTGCGGTAAGCGGTGTCGCCGCCCTGCATGACCAGCAGACTGGCGCCGGCAATACCGGAATCTGTAAACTGTGATTCAATCAGCGCATCCGCATGTTTTAAAATTTGTGTATTCATTGTATTCCTCATTTCTGAGCGATTTATGGCAAAGAACCCCACGAGATAGCTCAAGGTTTTTGATTTCTTTTTTATTATAGTTTACCGGCATGATTTTGTCCAATTTTTTCAAGTTTACCAATATCATGCCGTAACTGTAAAAATGTGTTTCCCTGCAAAACGTATATGCGGAACCAATTTGCTAATACTAAAATTAAGTGTTG
>CAZSGT010000052.1:0-8765 GCA_964606215.1 uncultured Lachnospiraceae bacterium | reverse complement strand
GTCTTGGTGTAATAATCCAATCCCCGGACAATGCCTGTATCCACCTCATAATCAATCCCCAGCGCATCCAGCATGGATTTTAACTGACTGAAATGCTCTTCGCACTCCTCGTCCAGATAATCCACAGTGCGGGGTGCATCCTTAACAATCTCTTTACATGCCGGCACCTTGCAGTCAATGACCCGGAGGGGATTTTTCTCCATACGCTCATGGCAGGTTGGGCAAAGGGCGTCCTTATGCGCCTCCAGATATTCCATCAGCACGCCGTTGTACGTCTTACGGCAGTTTGCACAACCAATGCTGTTAATGTGCAGCTTCGCATCCTTCAGACCCAAATCCGCAATAAACTGAGTCAGCAAAGTAATCAGTTCTACCTCCACCAAAGGACTTTTTGCCCCCACAAACTCAATACCAAACTGGTGGTGCTGGCGAAGCCTGCCGCTGCCCGGCTGCTCATAGCGGAATGCCGGAGTAAAATAAAAGAGTTTGGTGGGCTGGCTTTCAGCATACATGCTGTTTTCCAGATAGGCGCGGATTGCTCCCGCCGTTCCTTCCGGCTTCAGGGAAATACTGCGTCCCCCTTTATCATCAAAAGTGTACATCTCTTTCTGTACTACATCTGTAGTCTCTCCAACGCCACGGGAAAACAATACCGTGTGCTCAAACACTGGCGTCATCACCTGTTTGATGTTGTAAGCACGGCAAATCTTTCTCGCCTTTTCTTCTATAATCTCCCGCTTGTGCATATTCTCCCCGTACCAGTCCTGGGTCCCCTTTGGTCTCTGTGTAATCATAACTAACCTCTTTCCTCCATTCTGTCGCCATGTTCTACAATGCCATAGCCTCTTTTTCAAACAGCTTGACCGCCGCCATCTGTGTGGAATTGATGCGGGATTTTAAATCGCTGACGCTGATAAAGCTATCGGAGTGCAGCACCCGCTGAAATGCCAGGAATACCCGCATATCATAGTTTGACACCTCTTCAATCATCAGTTCCACGGTGGTCTCCACATCAAAAGCATCCCGGTAACTGCGTCTGCTCACCAGTGCAGAAAACACATCACTGACTCTTAAAATCCTGGCTCCAAAGGGAATCTTATCCCCCTTGAGGCTGTCGGGATATCCGCTTCCGTCGTAGTTTTCGTGATGATGGTATGCAGAGGATGTAACCACATCCGAAAATCCCTCTCTCTTTAATATATTATAGCTGAAGGTGGAATGCATCCGGACATACTTCATCTGCTCAATGAGCAGGGTATCTTCCTTGGTGGCCTCCAGATATTTGTTGATTTTTAGTTTGCCGATATCATGCAGCACGCCGGCAATTGCAATCTCTTTGCAAAATGCACTATCCTGTCCCAATTCTTTTGCCAAAAGCACCGAAAGGTTGCTCACCAGAATACCGTGCGCAAACTCTTCGTGCAGATTTTCCCGGACAACCGGGCTGATTTCTTCATCATTAAATAATTCACGAATGGCATCTTTCATCTTTGTCACTCCATCTGCTTTTATTTCTTATAAAGTAAAATATATATCCTCTGATAAAGGCTTCTTTCTCCTCGCCATTTCCTCCACCCTGTCTATGTAATCCTGCAGACTTTTTACATTCTCAATCCGGCTGATTCTTCGCCTGCGTCCATCGAAAAGCTTTGTGGAAGCCCCCGCCCCCAGCGCAGCAATGGTCTGAAGCTCCTCCATGATAAGCATATTGTACAGACTTTCCTTGCCGGGTCTGGCAAAACCGATATTTTCCTGTCCGCTGGCACCGCCAGTGCCAGAGGCATTTTTCTGACGGTACATGTAATAGGGTTCATAGCCCTGCTTCTCTGCAAAGGCCAGTGCCATGGAAAGCATCTGCTCTCCATCCCCATGCAGCCGGAACTCCTCTCCCTGTTCCGCCCGCTCCCGCAGTGCCGAGGCACGTTTTACCACCAACGAATGGGTGGTAATGCTGTCCGGAGACAGCTGCATAATTTTTTCCAGAGTGTCCGCAAAATCTGCCGCCCGCTCTCCCGGAAGACCCATAATCAAATCCATATTGATATTATCAAACCCGGCTTCCCTGGCGAGATAAAAGGCTTCTCTGGTCTGCTCCACCGTATGTTTTCTTCCAATCCGCACCAGCGTAGCGTCCTGCATGGTCTGGGGATTGACTGAAATCCTTCCGACGCCGTGCTTTTTTAATATCTGCAATTTCTCCGGGGTGATGCTGTCCGGCCGCCCCGCTTCCACCGTAAACTCCAGGGCACTTTCCACAGGAAAATACCCATGCAGTGCAGTCAGCATACGTTCCAGCTGGTCAGCGGTCAGCGCTGTGGGCGTCCCTCCTCCCACATACACGGTCTGAAGGTTCCTGTCACGCAAAAGCGGTGCAGTCAATGCCATCTCCCGCTCCAAAGCGTCCAGATACTTTTCACTGCTGCCGGCAAAGGTTTCATAGGGATAGGAAGTGAAGGAACAATACAGGCAGGTGGTAGGACAAAATGGAATCCCCACATAAAGACTGTAGCTGTTCTCTTTCATAAGCCTCCCTGCCAACCGGCTCTCCTTTTCGCAGAGAGACAGGGCAAAATCTGCCTTCTCCGGTGCCAGAAGATATTCTTCCAGAAGCTCTTCCCGCACCTGCTCCATGGTTTGCTTCTGCTCTTTGATTTGCAGCGCCACCTTCACCGGACGAACCCCTGTCAGAGTTCCCCAGGGAGGAATCATCCCCTGGTTCCCACTCCATTCCACCACTTGACTGTATAATTGGAAAATTTCCCGTTTCAAGGCATTTTTATAGCGTTTTCGGAAAGGATTTTCGCTCTTTATCTCATCTTTATGCCAGCTTCCCTGTCCCTGTGATGATACCGGCACATCCCTCTGCAGATGTCTTCCGTCAAAACAGAGCGTCACATGAAATGCCTCCTCTTCCATACAAATACCCAGAAAAAAGAATACATCCTCCTGCTGCTGGGGCAAATCTCCCGTAAAATATTTTATTTTCTGTCCCGGGAAAAACGAGCGGGTAAGCGCCTGTATATCATAGGAGAAATCCGGCTCGTCTGTCTGTATCTGAATCATATTCTTCTTTGCTCCATTTCGTGTGTACACACGATGAGAAACACGCCTTGTCTACACGCACATCAAAAATACGGGTTGTTCTGTTTCTCAAAGCCGATGGAGGTATAACTGCCATGCCCCGGATACACCACCGTATCCTCCGGCAGGACAAACAGCTTTGTCTCCACAGAACGCACCAGCTCCGACATGTTTCCGGTAGGAAAATCCGTCCGCCCCACCGACTCCAGAAACAGCGTATCCCCGCAAAACAATACAGCATCCTCCGGAACATAATAACACATACCTCCGCAGGTATGTCCCGGTGTCAGTATTGTTTTTATCTCAAAGCCTGCCGGAGCAATCTCCTCCCCGTCCTGCAAATACATATCTGCCTCCAGGCAGCAGCCTCCTCCAAACTCATCTGACAAATTCACTGCTGTATTTAAAAGAACCGGCTTTTCTGCCTCTGCTGCCAGAATCGGAACATCGAAAAAACTCTTCAGGCGTTTTGCGCCTCCGATATGGTCAAAATGTCCGTGGGTCAGTAAAATCCCTTTCAGCGTATACCCATTCCGGTTGATGGTATCCCGGATATGCTCGGCAGAACTGGCCGGGTCTATGACCACGCACTCCTTTGTATTCCGGTTGCTGACAATATAACAATTGGTCTGCATAATGGACAGCGTCAGACCCTCCACTTTTATATTTGTTTCCATAAACACCTCTATCCTCTTTCTTACCCCTGGGTACGCTCGATATCTATCACACTCTCAATGGCCATAAGCTTCTTGGTCAGACGTTTCAGGGAATCTGTCCCCCGGACAGCAAATCCTATATTGATGGTTGCAATGCCCTGCTTGCTGGTTCTGGTATTTAAGTTCAGCACATTGATATCGTTCTCTGTAAATACCCTTGTAATATCCAACAGGATTCCCTTTCGGTCGTTGGCAAAAATCTTAATCTCTGCATCGTACAGCTCATTTTCTTTTCCCTCCGGCGTCATCTGCCACTCCGCTTCAATCAGACGGCTTCTCTCCGACTCCTGCAGGTTCATGATATTGACACAGTCGGTCCGGTGTACAGACACTCCCCGTCCTCTGGTAATAAAACCGATAATCTCATCGCCGGGCACCGGACTGCAGCATCTGGAAAAGCGCACGGAGACATCATCCATACCGGAAACGGTAATTCCGGTCCCCTTTGTACGGACCTTCACAGGAGTTTTACTCTCCTTGTGCTCACTTCCAATGGACAACAGCACATCTTCATCCGTCATACGGATTGGATGTTGTTTGTCATACTCCTCCTGCAGCCGATTGATAATCTGTCCTTCCTTTAACCCGCCATGTCCCACGGCGGCACAAACTGAATCCCAGTCTGCAAATCCGTATTTTTTCAGACAAACGCTGATATACTCGGGTTTTAAAAGATCTGGCAAATTGATGTTTCTCGCCTTGCTGTAAGCATTCATCAGCTCTTTGCCGTGAATAATATTCTCTTCCTTCAATTCTGCACGGAACCACTGGTTAATCTTATTCTTCGCCTGGGTACTCCTGACAATAGAGAGCCAGTCTCTACTGGGTCCCTTGGAATTCTGGGAAGTCATAATCTCCACCCGGTCACCGTTTTGCAGCTCGTAGTCAATGGGCACCAGATTGCCGTTGACCCTGGCTCCCACCATGCGGTTTCCCACTGCACTGTGGACCGAATAAGCAAAATCAATGGGGGTGGAACCCGCCGGCAGATTTTTTACATCGCCGTCCTTGGTGAAACAGTACACATGGTCGGAGAACAAATCCAAATCGCTCTTTAACAGGGATAAAAACTCCTTATTGTCCGACATCTCCCGCTGCCACTCCAGAATCTGGCGCAGCCATGCCATCTTCTCCTCTTCCTTATCATCGTTGCCTCCCTTGCCATACTGGGTCTCCTTGTATTTCCAGTGGGCGGCAATACCGTACTCCGCCGTACGGTGCATCTCATAAGTCCGAATCTGTATCTCAAAGGGATGTCCCTGAGGTCCAATCAATGTGGTATGCAGGGACTGGTATTTATTGGCTTTGGGCATGGCAATATAGTCTTTGAAATGTCCCGGAATCGGCTTGTAAATTTCGTGAATCACACCCAGGGCCGCATAGCATTCCCGCTCCGTCTCCACAATAATGCGCACCGCAAATAAATCATAAATCTGTTCCAGCTTTTTACTCTGGGTAACCATCTTTTTGTAAATACTGAAGTAATGCTTTGCCCTGCCGTCAATCTTTGCCTCTATATTGGAATTTTTAATATGCTCTTTTACTTCCTCGACAATAGTCTTGATAAACTCCTGCCGGTGTCCCCGGTTAATCCGGATTTCCTCCCGCAGCTGCTTATATACCTCTGGCTGCAGATACTTAAACGCCAGGTCATCTAACTCCACTTTTACCTTGGAAATCCCCAGTCTGTCGGCAATGGGCGCATAAATATCCATGGTCTCCGTGGACTTTTCCTTTTGTTTCTCCGGCTTCATGTACTGCAGGGTCCGCATATTGTGCAGACGGTCTGCCAGCTTGATAATAATCACCCGGATATCCTTCGCCATGGCAAGGAACATCTTGCGCAGATTTTCCGCCTGTACCTCCACCTTGTCTGCCACATAATTTAACTGTGTCAGTTTGGTGACGCCGTCTACCAGCAAAGCCACCTCGTCACCGAACTCTGCCGCCAGCTCCTTGCTGGTCATCTGGGTATCTTCCACCACATCGTGAAGCATGCCCGCCACAATGGTCTCTTTATCCATCTCCAGCTCTGCCAGGATAATACATACGCACACCGGATGGATAATATACGGCTCTCCGGATTTGCGGCATTGCCCCTCATGCATATCATATGCTACTTTATATGCCTTCTCAATCATGGAAATATCATCGGAGGGATGGTATTTTTTTATCATCGATATTAAATGCTCATACAAAACCTGCGGCTCTGTAAAATCGGCTGGTATTTTACTGTCGGATAGCTCTCCAAAGTCTACCTCTACGCCGTAATCTAATGAATCCGTTTTTATCATATCCATCCTCCAATTCACGTCTCATACGTGCTGCTTATCTCCTGCTGACTGTCTTCATGAGAACTTCCCCCACCGGATTATCCTGTATCTTACCGCCTGCAAACCTGCAATGCAGAAGAACCTAAAAAACGAAACTCCTTATTATTATAATAACTATTTTATGAAAAATCAAGGTTGCTTCCTCTTTCTGGACTTTCTCTGTGCCAACGCCCATTCTATGCACTCTGCTGCCTGTGCATACTCCTGTGCCGGAATGGTTCTTTCACTATATACCGCCTGTTTTAATGTGCGTTCCAGAGTATCCCACTGGATTTCTGTGAGAATCCCCTGTTCTATCAGCCGCACACCATATGCATGGTAATCATCACTGCTTTTTTGCGGTATCCCCCGCTTTGCAAGCTGCCCTTTCATGTAGCCGTAATAGTACGCCAGCCGCTCATCGAGATTCTCTTTGCGAAGAGACTGCCTGTGCCGGTACTGAGCCAAAACCCACCGGAAGGGATAGTACAGCAGAAGCGCCAGCATCACCAGTATAAAAATCATGCCGACACCTTTTCTCCCGGCATTCCACACTGCATTTCCCCCACCATCGGCAACATCTCCATCTCCGCCTGTGAAGTTATTTTGCAAGGCGTCCCAGAAACTTTCATCCTCCTCTTCCTCGTCGTCCCCGGAAGCCGGCGTGGGATCCACTGTCGCCCAGCCAAATCCCTCAATCCATACCTCGCACCATGCGTGGGCGTTGGCGTCTGTAATATCCACATCCATGACGGCAGTCCTGTCAAATGTGCTGTAGCCCTCTGCCCACTCTTGGGTATTTTCCTCCGATACCATGGTTCCGTCCACCACGTCCATGTAGTCCACCACATATCCCTCACAGTACCTTGCCGGTATGCCAAGGGTGCGGAACATAAGAACCGCAGAGGAGGCAAAATGTGCGCAAAATCCCTTTTCCTGCTCCTCCAGAAAATACAGGACATAATCCCGGTTGTTGGGAGTTCTTCCGGGATTCAGGGAATACGTATACTGCTCCTGAAAAAGTGCCGCCACCTTGGAATAGATATCCGTATCCCCTTTCCGGATACCCGCCTCCTCCAAAATCTCCTCCAGACGCTGTCGCACATCGGATGGCACCTGAAGATATCTGGATGAATCACTTTCTACATCTGTAGTCTCTCCGTCCCCACTATCTGATTCCGTAGTCATTCCTCCCCACACTACTACTCCATATGGTTCCACCTTCTTGTCTGAAGGAACCTTTCCCCCGGAGGAATCTGCCCCCGTCACAGATTCAGGCGTATTCTCCCTGTAAGCTTTTCCCATGGCCTCCAGTCCCCTTGCCCCCTGGTCCCTATTCTGGCTCAGAGCCTCCGCGTCCGCACTCTGTACAAAGGGAAACTGGGTATCATATCCCATGTGTTGCACTCCATCCATCCAGTCCAGGGAATAGGTAGGCCGCAGATTGAGATATGTGTTTCCCGGTGCATAGGTAATCTGTACTTTGCCGGAAACAATGGTCTTTTCCGGCATCTGTGTGCCCGACTGCTGTCCGTCGCCCGCCTGCCTCCCGGCTTCATACTGGTTCTGCAGGACAGCCACTCCATCGGTGTCTGAACCGAAAATATCCTCCCGCCACCGCCTTCCAGTGTACTCTGCCCCCACATATCCCCGCAGATATTTTCGTGTAGTGCTGTAGGGCACCATGCGGATTGTAAAATCTCTCCGGTTATCATTGGTAACACGGGAAACGTCCCCCAGGTTTCCCTGTCCAAGTCCGCCATTTCCCTGGCTGCCAAAAAAGAAGGAGGGACCCAGTTCTATCACCTGTTTAATCTTTGCGTGGGCACGGTTCTTTAAAACCGGGGTAATGCCAAGCTCCTGATACTGTATCTTTGGAAAAAATATGGTAAAACACATAACCAGCAGCAGCAGAACTCCGCCAAATGCCGCCATTACCTGAAAATTCGACTTTGCATCCGATTTATACCGGTAACTGTGAACATGTCCCCGGTTTCTGATTTTAAATCCCAGTCCGTCCTTTCCCCGCCTTTTAAAACGGTTTCCAAATTTCATAATCACCACTGCCAGCCAGCAGCACATCACCATTGCAAAGGGGAAGAAATCCGGCTCTAAATCATAAAGAAATCCCAGCTGGATAATGGGAAAGGTCACCACCACCACATCAAAAACATTCATATACTCTACGATGGCAATATTTATCAGCAGGGAGATAAACAGTCCGATAAAAATGGCAGTGGTGGTGACTGCCAGCGGCACATCCTGCGCCATCTCCCGGTACAGCTGAAGTTTTTCCGTACTATAACGCTGATTCATAATACGAAACAGCGGATTGATGATAGAGGCAAACCCGGCATTTGCCAGAAAGCGATTGATGAAAATCGTCGTGACATATACGACAAAGAACCCCAGATAAATCCAGTTTTTCAACCGGGGCTTACTGTAAGACAGACTGATTACCAGGGAACCCAGCAAAAGGAAAAATCCCAGACGCAGGGAATCATAGGCAATACTAAAACTGCTGGCGTAACATGCCAGCGTTCCATAGGCTCCCATAAACGCCAGAATCCCATTAAATACATACCGCCAGATTCCATAGGGCTGTGCAATATCTACTCCCTGGCTGGTGGCCGGGAGTTCACCTATCTGGAAGTGG
>CAZSGT010000051.1:0-8776 GCA_964606215.1 uncultured Lachnospiraceae bacterium | reverse complement strand
GGGGGCAGGACAGGAATCAGACATTTCCGCTGCATCCGTATCCCCGGTTCCAGAACAGGAAATGACTGCAGAGACATATGGCAGGGCATCCACCGTAATTATTCAAAATGGGGAGTGCCTGGATACGGCTTTAGATGTACATGGCAACAGCATCCTGGGAACCAGGATTCGGGAGTTTTTAAATGGTTTTGACAGTTTCGTAGCAGTAAACATGGTACAGATAGATGCGAAAACGCTGTATACCGAAGAGGATATGGTGTCATTTTATGCAGACATGTATGAGGGAGAAAGTGGAAAAGGGCGTTTGTTTTGCAGTTATGACTTTTCAGATTTCGTATTTGCCATTGAAAAATAGTAGAAAGGAAAGAATGAGATGAAACGTTCAAATGCAAAAAATTGCAAATTAAACTATGAAGATTATATCAATGTGCGGGTAACGCTCATGGAACGGGAGGACAGCATTATAAAAAAATGTGCCAGGCAACTACAGCAACCGCTTACTCCGCTGATTAAACTGATACTTCTCCATGGGCTGGATAAACATTTAAAAGAAATTACGGACAGTCGGCGAGTGGTCTTTTCCTGTATATCTACCGGTATTGACGATTTGGACAGTCAGCATCTATGTCCGTATACAATCCGGCTGACAATCAGTCAGAACGCAAGGCTGGAATCCTTTGCGGCTGCCATTGGCTTAAATAATAAAACATCTGCATGCAGGATATTAGTATCGCAGCAGTTAAATGAGATGTCAGAGCCGGGACAGATGTCCTACCAGATTATAGAAGAGTTGAAACAGGAGATGGAACAGGGAATTTGCCAGGTTAGTTAAGGTATACACAAAGGGGGATTTCGATGGTTTATTTTATTGCTTCAAATGTATACAAGCAGGTGATTGTGGAGGCAGTCACCGATGTCGGAGAGATTGCAAGTCACAATACAGTAAGTGATGATGTCCACATCCTGCCGTATTTCAGAAAAGAAATGGTAAATATGTCAGTGTATGACAAGCTGATAATTGATATGAATGCCGTCAAGGATTTGCCGGACGAAATCATCCAGGCACTGGATATGTACCGGGTGATGTATGGGGATACCAGAATTATTATTGTAGCCACAAATTTTGAACCCGGCGATGAGCTTCTGACAAAGTTTTTCCAGATGGGGATTTACGATTTGATAACTACGGATGATTTTTCCGAGTTGAAAGCGGAACTGGTGAAATGCCTTTCTACCGGAAAGACTTACAAAGATTCGGTGGCATATAAGGATGTGAAACAGCAGCTGGATAAACTTCTGATTCATTCTGAAATTAAGCAGTCCGTCAACAAAATATTATGTGCGGTTTTTGGAACCCATCCCCGGATGGGAGTAACGCATCAGTGCATTCTGATGGCAAACTATCTGCGGACAAAGGGATTCCGGTGCTGCATCTGTGAAAGAAATCCGTCCCAGGCGTTTAAAAGCATTCAGGAATCCTTTGACTGCAGTATTTTCGAGTTTGGGTTTTCCGTAAACAATGTGGACTATTACCCGGATTGTTCGGATGAAATATTAAACGTCGTAACCGGCAAGGCATACAACTTCATTATTTTGGATATGGGAAGTTTGTCTGCAGAAGATACAGGTATGGTAGAGGTCAATAAGGCAGAAATGCAGTTCATGGTCTGTGGCTCCAAGCCATGGGAGATGGATACGATAGCCACCTTTTTCGATTATCCGGAGGATATTTTGTCACACTATCATTTCTTGTTTAACTATACGGATGTATCCAATCAGAAAGATATCCGCAAAGGCATGGTGCCATTAAAACGTGTTTTTTTCACGGAATATACACCAGACCCTTTTAATTCCCATAAGTTTGCCGCCGGAGATACGATTTTTCGGAAATATCTTCCCCAGGAAGAGGAGAAAAGAAGTTTTGATATCCGGGAGTTTTTTGGAAAAAAGGTATTTCGTTCCGGGCAGATTAGGGAGGCGGGACAGGTATGAAAAAGAAAATTTTATATGAGAAATATAGGGAACAGCAGGCGGCATCGTTCCCGGTGGAGAACGACGGTGGAAAAATACAGAAAATACATCAGATGTTTCAGAATATATGGGATGATGTGGTGTTTATCGTAGCAAGGGGACTGCTCGTGCTGCTAATTTCTTTTGTGGCAACGATATTGTTGAACAAACCCCTGCGGAATGCGATTTTTGAGTTTTTTATAAATGCTATTTGATGATTTTGATAAGGAAAGGAAAAACAATATGAAGAAGATAATTGGAATTTTATTTGGAATGGCTGTGATTTTGTGTCCGATGAATGCGAATGCAGCAGAGACAATACAGAAAGAGTACCAGGTACAGGTAAATGAGAATGCAAATATCCCAAATACAATACAGGAAAATGGAAAGAGCTATAAACTTCTGGATACGAAGGAAGAGATGATAACGGAAATTCAGAAAGTGCCGGTAGATGTTAAAAAAACATTTACCGTGGATGAAGCGGAAATATCTAAAGAAGAGGCTGCAAAAAGAATTCCAGATTCTATCGAGTATACACCACAGGGAGGTACTTCCGTATCCTTGTCACTGGATAAGGAAAGCCTTGTGGTTGCCAAAGGAGCCAGGGAAGAAATCCACCAGGATGTGATTGTATCGGAAACACAGACGGTGACTGTCGGAACCAATGATATAGATTCCCTTGCAAAAAGTGTGACAAAAGACGGAAAGGTACTGCCGCTTACAAGCGTATCGTATCAGATTGTGGAGCGGGATGCGAGAGGTATTCCGGTAACCTACCGTGCTTCCTGTTATTACGCAGATGTAGAGACGGTTACAACAGAAATTGTATCAGATAGTAAAGTGACAGCCAGCTATACCGGCTTTTATGAGCAGCAGATAGACAGTGAAAAGAAAATAACGGCTTCTTATCAGTTCGAGGAAGCGAAAGCAAAAAAAAAGTCATTTCTTCCAGTGGCAGTTGCCACCGGAGGAGTAATCATCTGCTTTGCCGGCTGCATTATTTTGTTCTTTCCCAATGTGACAGTCTATGAAATTACAGGCAGTTCCCGCAGGGTAGTCTGCAGGAAACATGCAAGATTCCGGAGAAGCATATGTATGCTACGCATACATGCGGATACCAAGAAAGAGTATGAACTGCTCTTATCACATGGACTTTACCAGCGCATCCGGAGACGGAATGCATCGGTAAAGATAAATAATATGCTTTTAGATACCATCGAAGACTACAGGTTTTCGGTAACAGGTATTTAAAAAATAGAAATAATCAAAGAAATATTTGATTTCGATGCCACCTTGATAACTGAATAAAGTATGCATTCCGGAACGAAGGAAATCAACGAGCACTGGCTGCAACGGATGCCTGCAGGCGTAAGTCTGTGGAGGATAGAGAGGTTGTGTCTAAGGTATTCGCAGTTTTTAAGTATATAGAATCGTGGCAGATTTAGCGATGATGTGGTTTCCGGATACAAAAACCGTGAGGGGCGGGGTGAGAGCCGTCAGGCTGCATGGAGCCAGTGCAGACGGGGTGCATATAGATTTTAAATAATATGGCGGTAAGGGATGGCCGGTTCGATTCCGGCAACTGCCAGGAAAAAAGGCAAAAGAAAATCATTTATGTATTGCAGAGGAGATGATGGAAGTCATTAGAAAGGTTTTTACAGGAATTGCAGGGATAGTGTTTCTCTGCAGCCTGCTGTATCTGGTTCACCAGGAATGTCTGCGCCGGGAACATGTTACAGACCAGAATGAACTGGTGGAATTGTTTTCCAAAGAGGATGCGGATGCATTGGCCCAGCAGATATCCAGCAGCGATATATCGGATGCAGCAGAAGTATCATCTGCAGGAGAGGATTTCATGGAGAAAAGGCTGGCACCGGCGTTCCGGCGTCTGCAGGAAGTAAACAAAGACGTTGCCGGAATGTTTATGATACCGGATACCGAGATTTCATATCCGGTATTGCAAAAGGATAACAGTTTTTATCTGGTTCATAACATCTATGGTGAACCCGATATCTACGGCAGTATCTTCATGGATGAAAACTGTGCCCGTGCAGGAAGCAGTTTTATTCTGTATGGACATGCCATGAAAGATGGCACCATGTTTGGGGAGTTGAAAAAATATCAGAATCCGGATTATCTTGAAAAGCACTCGACGGCATATTTGTATACAGAATATGGAAAATATACATACAAGCTTTCGGTGCTGGTTTTAGGAGATACAGAAAGTTTGGAAACACTGTATCAGGCTTTTCCGTTTTCGACAGTCTCCAGGGCAGAATCAGAACGATGCCGAAAGTTTTGGGATGCGGTGGCAGAGTGCACAGGAAAAGATATGTCCGGTACCGGAACAGATGAGGATGGTATATTGATGTTAGCAACCTGCGCCTATCACGAGGAAGATGGACGGCTGCTGTTAATCGGTACCCAGGTAAAAAGTAATTAAGAAAGGAAAGGATACGAAAGATAATACGACATTTTAATTACAATAAGCTGGCCCGCTGGAGCGTGGCAGCGTTTGTTGTGGAAAGGAAATCAGAAAAATGAAGAAACTTAAAAACAGACTGGCATTGCTGCTGTTGGCGGCAATGCTTGTAAACACTATTGCAGTCGCTATGCTGGCAAAAGAAGTCAGCGCATACAGTGACATATCTGGCTCTGCATTTGCACAGATTACCCATGCAGGAGAGATTTACACCACAGGTGGAGGAAACACTGCTGGTATGTCCTGCATCAATGTATATGTCAACGGAAACATGTATGGAAGCCAATGCTTCGCAGAGTACGACTACCGGGTTGGTGGTTGGAGTGAAGTAAGGATGCTTTCAGATGCAGCAGAGGGAATGACAGATATTTTCAAGCTATCCGGCAATGCGGTCAGCATTGATTTTTCAAAGATGTCAGAGGGGTATGATTTGTCCCAGGCATCGGTGGAAAAAATAATTTGTCAGTATGATGTTACGTCACCCCGGACAAAGCCACCCTACGGAATGGGGACTACGACTTTTTATTACAGTTTCAGAGACAATACTTTAGAAGATGCTGTAAAAAGCCGGGGAATATTTACCGGTGGCAGGTACCAGGTATTTTCCATGACGGATGAAGATGCCCCAAATTATGGAAGTCCCATGGTAAACGGTGTACTAAACATCTATATTACCGGCGTGACAGCAAAAACTATGACTGTCCAGTTTGATTCCGGATGCGGTCAAAGCTTCCCGGATAAAACGGTCACATTCCAGAGTACATATGGCAGTCTCCCGGTTCCAGAGCGGACAGGCTATACCTTTACTGGTTGGTATAAAGATGTAGCTGGCAAGTTTAAGGTCACGGAAAACACCTACATAACTGAATTTTCACAGGATGCAGTTACCCTGTATGCCGGCTGGAAGGCGAAGAGCTATACGGTGCATTTTGACTGTGCCGGTGGGACGGCTCTTCCGGATGCAGAGGCAGTCTTTGGCACAGCATTTGGAAAACTGCCGGTTCCGGTGCGGAAAGGATATACCTTTAAAGGTTGGAAAAATCCGGATGGTGTTCTGGTGGATGCAGACACGGTTCTGCAGACTGCCGGGGAAGTGACACTTACTGCTGTCTGGGAGAAAGCGAAGGATAATGAAGATAAGAACCAGAAAAAGGAGAATGGTGAGGAAACCGTTACGGCAAAAAAGCAGCTGCCTAAGGTAGTTTTAAAGAAATATAAGAAAGGTACTAATCTGGTAAAGGGAACGGCAAAGGCAGGGAGCCTTGTAGTCCTGAAAGTCGGAAAGAAAACGTACACTGTGAAGGTTTCTAAGAAAGGAAAGTTTACGGTGAAGCTGAAAAAGAAGCTTAAGAAAGGGCAGAAAATCACTGTGTATGCAAAGCTTGCTGGGTATAAGAACAGCAAGAAGATAAGTAAAAAAGTGAAGTAAGATAATTTGTTATTTTTGAATACTGGCATCCCCAAACTCCCATACGTTGTGTAAAAGATTTCCTCCGGGGGTGCCAGAATATAGAGACGAGGTGAGGGTTTTGGAAAATTTAAATGAATTATATGCATACAGGGTATGGGATATTATCGGAAAGCGTATGCTGCGTTGGAAAGATGTATGTCATCTGCCAGCATGGGAGATATTCCCTGGGACACCGGAACAGAGACCGTACATCCCTTTGCGTTGTACAGGTAAAAAAGATATAAAAGATACAATGGTGTTTGAGGGAGATATCATTGAGAATCCGCACGGACTGCGGATGAAGATATGCTATGGAACATATCAGGGATATTGCCCGGCAGACGAGGCTTGGATGGATAGTGTTGGTTTTTATGCAAGATGCCTAGGACTGCCGGATATGCCAATTGGACCACTTGAGGAATATGCCGTAGTTGTTGGCAATATCTACGAGAATCCAGATTTGTTTCCAGAAAGGGAAGGAGAGGAATAAATGTATTTTGCTCAATTAGATAATGATACAGGAAAATGTATTCCATGTGTCGTAGCAGAAAAGATTGTAATAGAAAAGGATATTAAATTTCATTCTGAAAACGAACAGGAAGTCATTGATTTCTGCGAAAAGTGGAATCGTGTGAATATGATTTTGTATAAGGCGAAGCGGATGGATACCGCAGAATGGGTGGAGGGCAACCTGTTAAAACTGAAATGCGATGATTCAGAGAACGGATATATGTATTATATCATTCCGGAAGTTACAAATGGTTCCTGGTGCAAAAGCAATGCTGCATTAAAGTTTATTTCTCCATGTTTTGAGGTAGACTCCGATACTATCTGCCAGTACATCGGATTGGATGACAAGAATATCAGGAAGATTTTTGAGGGGGATATCGTGAAAATTGATGGGGAGGATGAAGAATTTACAATAGGATGGGATGCTGCTTGTGCAATGTTTGACATGAATAGCGAAACGCTGTGTGCCAATTTTGATAACTATTATAGTTATGAAGTAGAAGTGATTGGTAACATTCATAACAAAGAAAATGAAAAGTAAGAAAGGATGGAAAGACGATGAGAAAATTAAGAAAAGTAGTAAGTATGGTGATGGCATTAGCTATTGCGTTGCTGGGGGCATTTTCACCGGGGGTATATGCAGGAAGCAGAACGTATGCGGATGCAGCAGAAGTATCTGCAGAAGAGGATTTGAACTACCTTGCCTTTACGGATAAGGTGGAAAATGGTGCAGACATTACATCAAGGGAGCTGGATGTGGAGCATATGATTCACCTGGATGATGAGACAATTTCAAATATTACGCTGGAGTTTGCAGGAAATTACATAGGTGCTGAACCTGCAATCATATCTGCAGAAAGCAAGACGTCCGATGTGTTTAAGGTCAATTACGAACCCGGCAGGTACTGCCTGACAGTGACAGATATACATAACTGGGAATATCAGTTAGACTTTAATGTATTTTTCAGTATTAAAGACGATAATTACTGGGAGGAGCTGGCAGCACATACATATATGTATCCTCGTGTTAATGATGATGATTTAGCCCGTCAGGCTGAGTTGTTATATAATCTGCAGGGCACTTTGCCCTCCGATAGTTACCAGGGAGACGATTATCGGCTGACACCGATACGGTTCGGGATGTCGGTCTATAGCAATGGAAAGTATGTATATATGTCCGGTTCTCTGTATGCCTGCAATCTCCATTGTAAGGAGGATGCGGACTGGAAGCGGCATATCGGCATGGTGCCAGGACAGTCTGATTTGATAGAAGCATACAACCCGGAGTATCATTATTACCTGATGGCAACCGTGCCGATAAAGGTTCCAGTCGGGCTGGATATCATGGATGCAAAATATTATGACAACTTTGACAGGGGTATCCTGTATTATGAAGTGGAAGCAAAAAATATGGAGCTGACAGACCCGGATGCAGAGCCAGACAGCGGCGCAACCAGCGGGGCGGCGGTGACTGCTCCAGCAGTAGATACAGAGACACCGGTACCGGTTTCACCAGTAGTGAAGGATACACCGAATAAGATTGGAAGTGCTGCTACTATAGTGAAGAAAGAGCAGCTGCCGAAGGTGGTGTTGAAAAAGTACAAGAAAGGCACCAAGTTGGTAAAGGGGACGGCAAAGGCGGGGAGCCAGGTAGTCTTGAAAGTCGCAAAGAAAACATATACTGTGAAGGTCTCTAAGAAAGGGAAATTTACAGTGAAACTGAAAAAGAAGTTAAAGAAAGGGCAGAAGATAACCGTGTATGCAAAGCTTGCCAGGTTTAAGAACAGTAAGAAAGTCAGTAAAAAGGTAAAGTAATGGACAATTAAAGATTAGTGTATAACATAATGGCGTATCTCAATTTTTTGATACCCGGCATTATCAGCCTCCTGTTTGGTAAACATTTTTCTGGTGATGCCGGGAGTTTTGTAGAAAAATATGTGATGGAGTCGTTAGACCCGGCAAGGGCGGTGATGTTCATTCTGGTTTCACTGTTGCCAATCTTTAATCGTCAGGAGTATAAAAAGCTGTAAATGCCATTTTATGAGATGGGGCAGAGGTGAAACAAAACGGATATAGAATTGAAAAACGGTAAAATGCAGTCACTATAGACGGTTGTTCTTTTTGGAGGTATTTGGTATACTTTATTATAGGTGTTACCAATGATGGTAGGCGGTTTGCCCTCTCCGGAGGGACTGTGACCTTCCGATTACATAGAAACCCGCAAGGGAATCTAAAGAAATCTATGATTTCTTGAAAGGAGGGGCTGTGGATGTTGACGATTGAAGGATTGATTTCAGTGCTTGGCTTATGTCTGACCTGTTTCG
>CAZSGT010000050.1:0-8819 GCA_964606215.1 uncultured Lachnospiraceae bacterium | reverse complement strand
GCGCAAACTGCATGACCTTATCGGACAATAAAAAGCAAAAAACAAATGCAAGCAGAAAACATAAGATAATCTGCGGATTTTTATGCCATTTCCGAAAGCACCCGCGGGCAATGTATAGAATCTGCCGAACCTTATACACGTTCTATACACCTCCTTACGATTTCATAATAGATAATACCCACACATAAAATCATTCCGCTTAACATAAGTACAATTCCTGTGTCACCAAACACCCAGGTATGCTTTGGCGCATACCATTCCACCGGGTACAGGCAATATAAGGTTTTAAAATATCTTTCATATAATATGACCAGTATATAGAACAGTACAAAGGCGCCGCCATATGCCACATACCTGCTGTTTGCAGCGGCAGCAAGGGTTGCCGCCACCACTGCCCAGAACATTCCGGAGAGAAACAGGAGAAAAAGGTTTAAAGTCATTTCCTCTCCATCTCCTGTTCTCATACAGATAAAACCTGCTATGGTAAGAAGCGCGCCTCCACTTATTCCACAGGACAAAAACTTTCCAAAAATATATGATGTCCTTCCGCTCCGGGGTAAATATTCTTTTATAAAACCACTTTGATATTCGTTAAGCCAGGCAGTGGAATAGGGAATGGACGTCAGCACAGGCACACTGATTTGGAATAAGTCCGACTCCAAACCAGAACGGAAAAGAATCACACATTCCAACACCAGTCCCACGATAAAATTCACACTACAAAACGCCCGTCTTAAATCTGTTTCAAAACTGTTCATCCCTAATATCCCAATTCCCGGTTTATAACCGAACCATCAATGGCATTGATAGAAAGGATATTGCCGGTTTTCTTTTCGCCTGTTTTTTCATAATACGCATCCTCGATTGTTCCCTCAAAATCCCAGACGGGAACTACCAGCCCCGTATCAAAACTGTCTTTTTCACTGATTCTGGTATACACCAGCTTTACGTCTGTTACATTTATGGAAACCTTTTGCTTTTCCTCGCCTTCTCCTGTATCACTGGCATTTTCCACTACCACCATCTGCTCAAAGGTATTCTTAATTTCATTGAAAGACTTGATACTGCTTTTTTCCACAACCGTTTCATCAATGGAAAGGGGAGAAAGATAGTAAAAATCCACTATGCCGCTGTCATTGACGGCAATGGCCACCGCCTCGCTCTCCCACATCTTTTTCACGTACTCATCACCCTGCCAGTCATCCGTCAATTTAAATCCTGCCTGATTATTGACAAATACGTTGTCCAGCTTGCGCAGGCATAAAAAGCGGTATACATCCCTGTATGTTATTTCTTTACCGTCATCGCTTATACCCAGCAGCTGGGAATATCGATTCTTTTCATAACATGCATAATCACTCAGCCCGATTTCACCCAAAAATTTATATACCTTTTTTTCTGCATCCTCCAAAGACAAAGTCAAAGGTTCATCTTCCACACACTTTACAGATTGTATGGATTCTGTATCCAGCCCTGTTTTACTAAAGTCTGGCTTTCCTCCTTCTTCATTCAGTACAATATGGGAAATATCCGTTCCAACATCTGCATGATATATAATCTCACCGTTGTCGCTGGTGCGATATCCACTTTTATTGCAGTCATACCGCAGGCAGTTTCCATAATCTCCTGAGTTATGCATGTACAGCGAATGGTAATTTCCATCTTTTCCATCACTCACTCCATAAAATACCTGGCCGTTGCCATGCAATTGATATAACCAGCTGTAAAAATCATCTTCCGGATTACTGTCATATAACTTTTTTATTTTCTGAATTTTATTTTTCAGCGGAAAGTCAGTGAGCTTAACTTCATTTGGGACTTTTTCATATTCTTCTTTAAGCCTTCTGATACGCTCTTTAACCTCTTCCACCATTACGTCTTCTCCCGTTTTTTTATATTCATCCAGTTCCTTTTCGGAAGACTTAATGTCTCTTGCAACCACTGCCTTTGTCCGGGCGTCGGTTTTACTTCCATCGTAATATTTCATATTAGGCGTCAACACCTCCCGTACGGTATCCAAAAATTTCTGGTCCACTTTTTTCTGACTGACGCGGTAAACCGACAGCTTATCCACCTCCGGTATCTCCACCTTGGCATCCACATCCACCGTCACGTTTAAATTATCATCCTTAATCTGGGTCTGGTATGTCTCATATTTTTTTACTTCCTCCCTGACCTGCTCATAGGAAGACGTATCATCTGTTTTTTCCGCTTCCTCCAGCATTTTGTCCATATTCTTTTCCCGGACAACAGACTTTTCCGGGTTGTCAGCGCATCCTGCCAGTGCAAGAACCATCATTCCTGTCAGCATCCATACTAAATTTTTCTTTTTCATCGTTATCTTCCTCCATTTTTAGATAGTTCAAAGAAAGTCAAACAGTACTTTCTCTTGCATAGATTGGGTAAATTGACAAAGAAGATAATGCAATCCCTCTTCCCGCATCCCAATTCTATAAAAAAGAGTTTCGCTTGCGAAACTCTCGCGCCGAGCGCGGTCGCAAAAGCGACATTTTCCTATTCGCGCGAGTGCGCATCCTCCCCGAAGGGATTTTTACTTTATAGGAAATTCGAAGAAATTTCCTATAAAGTAAAAAACAACGTCCATGTTGGAATCATTGTAACATGGACGTTGTTTTCAAGTATTCATCATTTTTTAAACAAATTGTAAAATCATCCGCGTTCCCTTCCCCACTTCACTTTCAATCTCAATTTCACAATTATGCCTCTTTAATATCATTGCCGTAATTGCCAGTCCCAGTCCTGCGCCGCCGCTCTTCCTGCTTCTGGATTTATCAATCATATAGAAGGGCTCCAGAATCTTTTCTTTTTCTTCCTCCGGAATGCCTTTTCCAAAATCCCGGACCTCAATCACCTGCTCTGTCGCCGAAAGAACAATTTTGTCTCCTCTGCTGCTTGCCTTCCTCCCATTGTCGATGAGATTTATCAAAACCTCCGTAAACAAATCCGCATCCACAAGAAAGGTTTCCCCATTCTCCCTGCATTCCAAATCAATCCCGTCTTCTTCCAGACTGCGGCTGCAGGCTTCCTTTGCATTATGAAAGAGCACGTTTGCCGATACCTCCACAAGATTTATCTGGTCGTCGTCCTTCTCCAACATGAGGAGATTCATCATTTTCCGGGATAGCCGTTCTAACCGGCAGCTCTCCTCATAAATATACGAGAGGGCTTCCTCCTTATCCTCCTCGGGAAGCTTTACCGTTAAGAGTGTTTTTGCATAACCGGAAATCGCCGTCATGGGCGTCTTTAACTCATGAGTCAGATTCCCCATAAAAAGCGTCCGCTTCCACTGCGCCTCTTCCAGCTTTTCTATCTGAAGCTGTACCGCGTCTGCCATCTGGTTAAAGTTTTCACTTAACTCCCCAATCTCGTCTTTTCTATGCACCGCAATCCTCTCATCATAGTTGCCCCTGGCAATCTGCTTGGCTCCAGCGTTTAGATTTTGAAGAGGCTTCAATACTTTTTTCAGTACAAGGAAAATCATCAGGCAGACCACCCCGGTAACAATACAGGTCAAAAGTATCAGACCAATTCCCAGTATTCTCATACGCTCCCACACATAGGTAATATCTTCCAATTTGTAAGTACTGCAGCCGTGAACGATTCCTAACTGCACATACACCAGAAGATGTCTGCCCTCCCACTGCATTTTTGCCACTTGTATATTCATATTGGAAATGGACTCATACTGCAGCGTTTCAAAATCTGCCTGAGAAAATACCGTATTATTAAAGACTTCCTCATTTTTGTCTGTATAGAAACATACCAGCATATCATCGCCCTGCTGTTTAAAAACATATTCCAGCACCTTTTCATCTAAGGTTCCCACACTGTTGTCCAATACTCTCATTTTGTCCTGCAGCGCCTGAAACTGTACCATTGCATTTTTTAAACTCTCTCCCTCCGCCACATCCAGCGCACTGCTTTTTACCCGCTGATAGACAAGCACACTGGAAAAAATGGATGAGCATAAGATACCGATACAGCATATAAGAAGAATTTTTGTCCGTAACCGCATACTTTCACTCCTCCAGCCGATAGCCCATCTTGGAAATAGTTTTTTTATTCTCATTTAAGGACAGCTTTTTGCGATGCTGCCCGATATGTACACCCACCGTCCGGGTCTCTCCCATATAGTCTATGCCCCACACCCGCCGCAGCAGCTCCTCCCTGGAAATAGCAATATTTTTATTTTTTGCCAGCACACACAGCAATTCAAACTCCATGGGCTTCAGCGAAACCTCCACCCCTTTTTTTCGAACCGTGTGTTCCAAAAAATTTATCTCCAAATCCAAAATGTGGATAACGTCGCTGCTTTTCTTTGTCCGTTCCAGCACCTTTTCCATCCGCACCATCAGCTCCAGCATTTCAAAGGGCTTTACAATATAATCCTCCGCACCGCCCTGTAATCCCTGTACCTTCGATGCAATATCATCTTTTGCCGTCAAAAAAATAGCGGGGATTCCATAGGATTTCACAACCTCAAACAGCGCAAATCCATCCATGCCGGGAAGCATCACATCCAACAGGGCGATGTCATACTCACGTTCCGTCTCCAGTTTTCTGGCAGCCTCCCTGCCATCATGGAACATCGTAACATCATACCCTGCCACCTTCAGGTTCATGGAAATCATTTTTGCAATGGAAATCTCGTCCTCCACAATCAGTATTCGGTTTTGCTTCACTTCATTGTCTTTCATTGGGTCTTCCCCCTTTGGCAGATTTTGTATTTAACAATAACTCTACCATAAGATTTCGGGGATTGCCATAGAAAAATCTATTTCTTACCGAATCTGTTCCAGTACCCCCATCTCCATTTCATAGACATGGTCACACAAAACATCAATATCTTCTTTATTGTGACTGGCGAGCACAATGGTTTTTCCCTGTTCCTTCAGCCCCAGAAACAGCTTACGCATATCTGCTACACCATTTTTATCCAACCCGTTCATGGGCTCATCCAGAATCAGAATATCCTGGTCTTCCATAATTGCCTGGGCAATTGCCAGCCGCTGCCGCATACCCATGGAATAATTCCGCACCTTTTTCTTTGATTTTGGTTCCAATCCTACCTTCTCCAAAACAGCATATAAATGCTCCCGATTCTTTGCATTGCGGATGCGGTACAAATAGTCAAGATTTTTATAGCCGCTGACATTTCCCAGGATTGCCGGTTCTTCAATAATCACACCGGCTTCGTTTAACATATCCATATCCTTATGCATCTGTTTCCCACGGATAAAAATATGCCCCTCATCCAGATAAAGTAATCCGCATATACATTTAAACAACACAGTCTTACCGGAACCGTTATGTCCAACAATACCGCATATTTCCCCCTGCATGCAGGAAAGGGAAACGTCCTTTAAAACCTGTTGCTTACGAAAGCTTTTACTTGCATGTTTTACCTCTATTACTGAGAGCGCCTCCTGCTTTTTCTTCTCTTCTTTCATCGCATGTCTCCTATTCTTCCTGATTCCAATCAAATTCCACCCGCCGTGATTTCAGTATAATACTTAGTATGATAAGCACCGTAATAATACCGCACAGGCACACACAGGTATGCAGGGATGGAAAATATACATCCAAAAAAAACGGTTCATCATGTTTTCCCATCCTGCACCAGTTAAAGGGTGTCACATAGAAAAGCCATGGGGAAGTGATAAATACTCCATCCGACAGAGTCATTCCCGTCAATATAACAGCGGTGGAAACCGCCGCAAGCCGACTACCATACATACTGATGGCAAACATCAACAGTCCTGTCATACTGGACACTGTCCCAACCAGAAAAAAACAGACAATCATTGCCTGTATTGGCATATACTTTGTTAAAATCGCAGGGGAAGCTTTTCCTATGATGTTATAGTCCCAAACATTATTAGAATACGCCAGTGTGTGGGGAATTTTTCCCCATTCTGTTTCAAAGCGCAGCCTTGGCACAAATACCAGAACCGATGCCAGCATGGTTAGTGCCGTAAAGGAAAACGCCTGCATGATAATGGCAAATATCTTTTCCGTACACCATATACGCCTGCCTTTTCTCATAACAAAACACAACTCAGAACGATTCATAAACGGAACATCCGAATACATGTAACATACAATAAGACCATAAAAAGTCACAAAATATACGTTATCAAAAAAATGTGGCGCCATCCATGGCGTAATCCATTCTTCTGTATCCAGCATAAGTCTGTCTATTCCACTTGCAATAGCACAGACCAGTGCCACCATTAAAATCGCCGCACTGGCAAAACGAACAGAACAAACCCTTTTTACAGATTCGTTCCACCCGTTCCAATGCGCTCTGACCTTTCTCCTCCGCATCCTATTCTACCTTCTTTCTATACTTTAAACAGATGATTGCACCAGCAAACAATATAAACAAAGCGGTTTCAAAATAATATAGCTGCCATGTTTGTCCTTCTATAGATGTTCCTAATGCAGTAATTCCCATACTGTTTAAAGAAAACAAACCTCCAACTTCCCATCCAAATATTCGCTGAATCAAAATATCCTCGATATACAGAAAGGCCACCGGCAATATATATACCAATATCCGGTTTCTTACAAACAAGGAGCACATCAACCCTATGACTGCCAAAATTCCTGCCAGCACAGCTACATGCATACCCGTACAAAATGCATACAAAAGAAACTGTTTTGCTTGAAACAACGGTGCATATATTGAATAGCAATTTTCCAGAATTTGAGCTGTGATTTCCGCGTCCGACGGCATTCCATATCTTGCCAGAAAAAATAGTAATGCAAATAGAAATCCGCAAAACATAGTGACTACAGCAGAAAGAAATACAGTAATAATCTTGGAGAGTGCATAAGGAATTGCCCCACCCCGCAAAACCATCTGCCTGTCATAACAGTACTCCATATCGTCACAAAATGCTGCCGCATAGGGATATATGGCAAAAATCAGAGCGGTCATTACTAACACGGCATTGGCTGCTATATCACCCAGCCAGGAAAGTACATCATTTGCACCTTGATTATATAACAGCGAACAGCAGACACCAAAACACCCAATCACTATTTTCCACGAACCAAATGCCCTTCGCAAATCTACTCCCAGATACTGACACCTCTTCCTTTTCATATTCATCCTCATTCCTGCATATATATGTGCGCTTTGCCTTCCACACTTTTTCTGTTACTGTATTTGATTCCCTGTACATGCATCGAAACGCACTTCATAATTGATTGGAGTATCACCTTCATTGGTTTCAGTAACATGGAACACCCATACCGGGCAGACGTCCTGAACATCTTCTTTTGTATAAGACGCATCATAGTCACAGACTAACTGTGCCTCTGTCACCTCATAAGTGGCATTATCTAAAATGTTGTCATAGTAATTGATCACTGCCTCTGCTATGTTTTCAAAAGACAATAATTCCATCTGCTGGTTTCCCATTTCATATATGCTTACACGATCTACTTCCATATCCAGAATTCCTTCTTTTCCATAAAGTACGCTAATCTGTGCACTGCTGTCCTCCGCACGGACAGGTGCAAAATCAGATGAATGATAATCCGGCAAACCACAATAGCTGGAATTAATGTAAAACAAATAGGCATCATCCTCTTCTGACCAGTCGGTTTTGTACTCGTCCTCCACACGGTTTCCCTCCATATCATAGTGGGATTCCTGCTGCTGTAACGTCTCATGGTCCAGATAATATGTATGGACAAGGTAAGTCTCATCTATCTGGATGCCTAATTCATTTAAATTTGCTTTAATATCCTTCAACGCATCTTCTGCGCTCCCAAAAGAAAACTCCTGTTCCCTGCTATAAAGGGGCAGATTGTAATCGTCTCCTTTTTTTTCTGCATTTACGCAGCAAAACAATTCATAACCATGATGCGTATAATAGTTAAACCCCTCTTTACCCCAAATAAACATCTTCTCATAAAATACATCATCAATTAAATTTTTGCTTAATATCTGTTTATTCTCTATATCTGCCTCACCAATCTCATTCTCTGGAATCAACATTTTCCCTATCTTTTCATAATCCAGATTTATGGATTTTGCAGAACCTTTAATAAAGTATGCCTCTTCCGGCTGAATGTTCTCGATATTTATATTCACATGCTCTCCCGACGCCTGGTACGATGCAGGAAAGGTGGTTCTGTCAGCATTCTCCGGGTTAACCTGCCGGTCTCCCTCTTTCTGCCCCTGCTGGCAGCCGGTAAATAAAACAAGTAAACACGCAAGTAACAGCAATCCATATCGTTTCATTGTAAAATTATATCTCCTTCCCTTAATTCTCAGATATCACCCCTATAGCATCTCTATAGGGGTGAGCATCAATATAATTTACGGACAATATCTTCCGACTGCATGTACATCTGCATAGTACTGTGGGGCTGTTGCGCGAACATAATATTTTGCACCAGACAGCGCCTTCGCTTTATCATAAGAATGATGTTTCGTGCTATTTACTCCGCTTTTTGTAATCTTGAGGTTACTGGAAACAATCTCATTGGCATCATTATAGGATTTGAAACTCATGGAAGGACCATTCGTCAATGACGTCAGAGTGATATAAAAGTTCTGTTCCGAATCACTTTTTGCCACTCTTTTGGAATAGGGGTCCTTTGATGACATTCCTGTTACGTTGGATGCCGTCACATCTAACGAAACCGTGGTTGCCTTCGCTACTGCCACGAATCCTCCGATGCTTAATAAAATTGCCAGTCCACATAGGATGTTTGAAATCATTCTTTTCCTTTTCATATGTATCCTGCCTCTCTTTCGTATCTTTTCCTAAGTCTTATTT
>CAZSGT010000049.1:0-9007 GCA_964606215.1 uncultured Lachnospiraceae bacterium | reverse complement strand
TTTGCTTTTACTGCATCATACATATTGTCACCTAAATCCTTTCATCCAATTTCATTACTCCGACAACAAAAACTGAAATTTTTACTTGCCTAAATTTTTATCTGCGTAATTATATTTAATGGCTGCAGCACCTGGCTGCAAATATATTTAATGCCAACTGTCTGCAAATGCTTCCATCGCATTCCGGCAGGAGCAAAATACCTCCAAAAGCTTCGGGTCAAATACTCCGCAATCTCCATTCATAATCATATGGAACGCTGTATCTTTATCAAATGCCTTTTTGTACACCCGCTCGCTGACCAGCGCATCATAAACATCCACAATGGACACCAGCTTGGCAGACAACGGAATCTCATCTTCCTTTAATCCGTCCGGATATCCCTTTCCATCATGGCGTTCATGGTGATGACGGCAGATATCGTAAGATGCCCGGAACTGCTCTTCATCCTGGACGTCCTCCAGCTGATTTAGAATCTCACAGCCCTTTACGGTATGGTCCATCATAATCTGACGTTCCTCATCTGTCAGTCTGCCGGGTTTAAGTAAAACATTATCCGGTATGGCAATCTTTCCTACATCATGCAGCGCACTGGCACGGACTATGGTATCCACATCTGTCTTTGTCAGCCCCGCCTCTGGAAACATCTGCATATATGCCTGGGCGATAATGCGGGTAAAACCTTTTACTCTTTTGACATGCTGCCCGGACTCCAAATCACGGAACTCCACAATCTCACTGATTGCCTCCAGAAGCGTATCGCTGAACCGCTCCAGCTTCTCCTGTTTTTTGCGCAGCTTATCCTTCTGTTCCTGTACCTTATTTTCCAGATTATTCATATTCTGATGAAAGCTAATAATATTATTCACATTTTGACGTACTACCTGTGCCACATAGGGCTTTGAAACTACACTGGACGCTCCCAGCGAATAGCATGCAAGCTCTACTTTAGTATCTGCCTGCGCCGTAATCAATACAACCGGAATATGGTCTGTAACCTTTTTGGCGTTTAACACCTGCAACACCTGATAACCATTTAGTACCGGCATAACCAAATCCAACAAAATACAGACAATGTCATCTAAATGCTCCATCACCTGAGAAATCGCTTCCTGTCCGTTTTCTGCCATAATAATGTCGTACTCATTTTCGAACATCTGGCGAAGCAGCTCCCTGCTAAGTTCCTCGTCATCCACAATCAAAATAGACTTTTTCATTTCTATCATTAGCTCCTTTCCGCGTTTACGCCCTTTCGTGCAACCCCTATACACGTATCTGTCCATTTATAAGTATACCGCATCTGGCGATTGTTTTCAATATTTCATTTCCCAACTGGGAAAAATACGCTATAATAAAAATAGAATTTCGTCCACGTTACTGTCAAATATATTAATAAACGGAAGAAAGGTACTGGTGTTACTATGAAACGTACAATCAAACTTGTATTATCTATGCTGCTTGTAACCGCGCTATGCCTGGCACTGCTGCCATATACGGAAGCCTCTGCGGCGTCAAAGCCCAAACTGAACAAAACGAAACTGACCTTGAAACAGGGTGAAAAAAAGAAATTAAAAGTAAAAAAATCTGGCGGAAAGATAATCAAATGGAAAAGTAAGAAAAAACGCATTGCTACGGTTTCCAAAAAAGGACTTGTCACAGCAAAAAAAGTAGGAAAAACTACCATTACTGCCAAAGTCGGCAAAAAAACGCTGCGATGCAAGGTAACTGTTGTACCACGAAATACCGGGACAGCCACCACAACCCGTGTGCCTGCGTCTACCACTCCACAGGTATCAAAGCAGACCCCTGTCCCGACACAGCCATCAACTCCATCGCCGACACACACAACCACGCAGCCATCAACCCCGGCTCCGACTCATACAGCCACTCAGTCACCGACTCCAGGTCCGACTCATACAGCCACTCAGTCACCGACTCCGGCTCCGACTCATACAGCCACTCAGTCACCGACTCCGGCTCCAACTCATACAGTCACTCAGTCACCGACTCCGGCTCCGACCACCAGCCCGCAAGAGCCGTATAATGCGGATACCGTCAGCACCAGTGATTACGCAAAATATTACTCTACCAGTGCGGTTCACAGTGGGCAGGCAACCTATTTTGACGGCGGCTATATTGATGGCTGCTGTAATCTGGACGCCATCGCCGGTGGATTTGATGTGGTAGCTATGAATGAATACGATTACAACAAAGGACTTTTAGCGGGAGCATTCATTGAGATTACAGGACCAAAGGGCAGTGTAAAGGCACTGGTTACAGACCTCTTGCCTGCAGATGAATCTGTCCGGGGAAATCTGGATTTGAATGAAAAGACATTTGCAAAGATTGCAGAACCCATTGACGGCAGGGTAGATGTTACATGGCGGGTTATCGCCTTAAATACATTTGATACTATTTCCTACCGCTTTAAGGATGAGTCCACCCAATGGTGGGCACAGGTACAGGTGGTGGGACACACCTACCCCATTGCAAAGCTGGAATATGAATCCGGTGGCACATATGTGGAATTACAGAGAGAAAATTATAATTTCTTCACAGCTCCAAACGGATTGGGAACCGGCGCAATCACCTTCCGGGTGACAGATATTTTCGGCCACCAACTGACGGATACCGGGATTGTGATGTCTCCTGGGAAAACCGTCCCCGGCAAAGCAAATTTCCCAGAGTAAACAATACGGCAAACATAATGACTGCTGCCACAAAATCTACAAAGGAATGCTGCTTTATCGCCATAGTAGAGTAACAGATGACAGCGGACAGACATACAAAGGCACCTCTGCACCAGGGGTGCTTTTTCACGTATTCCACATTCCAAAGGCCTGCCGTTACTGCCATACTGTTATAACAGTGCAGGCTCGGGCAGACATTTACCGGAAAATCCACCTCATAAACCAGCCGCACGCACCAGACCAGGAAGGGATTCCCTGTCAGCTCAGACACTTCCGGACGGAAATACACTCCTGTCGGATAGACCGCAAAGGAAACCAGTGCAGTAGCCATGCCGCCAAAAAAATATATGGCAAAGGGAACGAAGAGCTTTCTTTCCTGTCTAAACATTACTGCCACGCCCCAGATTACATACACGTACCAGAAAAGATATGGCAAAACAGGCCATTTCTGAAAAGGAATGTAGTTATCCAGCATACAGTGCATGGCGTGATAGCTTCCCTCTTCCGTTTTGTTCAGGAAAATATATACAAAAAAATGCAGTGGCACATAAGCTAAGAGCAGCCACCGCATTTTCATATGTTTCTTTAAAAATGCTTTCATTGCAATGGATACCTCCTGTTTTGATGCTTTCCCTATTATATACATCTATGCAGGAAGTTACAAGAATTTTTTTCTTACAATTTTCTGAAATTTTGGCAATGTCTGTGATACCTTCTCAGATAAATAGTTCAGACACGGCTGCCGTTGCACCGAGAAAATGTCATCAAAGACAAGATTTCCCTTACTGATACAACACCACGTAAGGCGTTTTATTTCTCTCCACAATGACAATCTGCGGTATGCTGCGGATATACTTTTTAAAAGAGGAATATCCGTAATTCTTATGGTTAAAGCTGCTGTCCTTCTCCCGCAGAAGCTGTGCCATGAGAGAAAGGGCAATACCGCCTTTAGATTGTACCAGCTGAACTACATAGGCATTCATATCCTTCTGGGTCATGCCAGTGTCCGCCAGCTCCACCGTAATCGTAGAGTGTACCTTCTTCATGGCAATGGATGGAAACTCCTCAATAAATTTTGAAAGCAGGCTGTAACCGTAGTTACGTGGGTCAAAATCAGGATGCTTCTTCACGAGACGGCTTCCCACCTCGCCAAGCCCCGTCTTCTTTCCATTATTTTCATTTTCACTGATAATGCTTATGATATCGTCCAAAATCTCCTGTTTGTCCACCACATCTATCTCTTTTTCCTTCTGCACCGCAGTGTCTTCCTCTTCGTCTTTGTCGGTGTCAAGAAGATTTTCCAGATAGACAAAACGGGTGCACGCACGGACAAAAGACTCCGGCGTTTTCTTCTCTCCCATACCGATGACTTCCATGCCGGACTCCTTCAGGCGTCCCGCCAGTCTGGTAAAATCGCTGTCACTGGACACGATGCAGAACCCATCCACCTTCTCCGCATACAAAATATCCATGGCGTCAATAATCAAGGTAGAATCCGTTGCATTCTTTCCTATAGTATTGCTAAACTGCTGGATGGGAATAATGGCATTCTTCAAAAGCTGCTCCCGCCAGCGGTTGTTGTGCTTATTGGTCCAATCCCCGTAAATACGCTTATAGGTGGCAATTCCATACTGGGTTATCTCGCTTAATATCCCGTTGATATACTTGGCAGATACATTATCTGAATCTATCAAAACTGCCAATCTCTTATCTTCCATAAAAAATCCTCTTTTCTGCATACACGCGTATACGTCCTTATCCTGCACATAATCAGCACATAGCCACATTATGTCAGGACTGCAATAATCCTTTCAATGACCGCCAGGACAGACGGAAAACTGCTTTCGTACTTCTGACAAAAACGGCTCTGGACATGGGCGCAAAATAGGAAGTGTCGCCGTAATCACTTAACACATCCCGCACATCCCCCCTGTAAACCACATAATCTGCAAACATCCGAAGCAGGTCATCCGGTTTGTACTGGTATGCCGGCTTCCGGAAAGAATATCCCAGATGCATAAGTATTGTTACTACAAACTCCACGCAGGTGTATGACTTGTAACAGGCAAATCCCTTGGTGATGGGATAGGACAACACACAAAACAGATTATACATATATTCCGGATCCGAATATACCCTGTCAATGGTCTCCCTCACCCAGTCATACTGTTCCTTTGTGACCGGAATTGCCAACAGCACCACCGGCACGGAATTCTCTCCTTGAAGTGTATACCTGTCCAGGCTCTCCTTCACCAGACGTCCAAGCAGCACTGCATTGTGTTGTGGTCTGGCGAAACCATATACATCATTCATATCCGAATCCAGACTAATGGATGCGTGATTATACTCTACATCACCGAATCTGCGGATACACCTGGCAAATTTGGTACATGTTTTTGATAACATAATATATATATATTTATCTTTGTTCAAAGCGGACGCTCCCTTTCCTTCTTTACAATATGTATTCCCTATTATACTCCTATTCTTCCCTGTTCGCAACCAAAGCTTGTTTCCATTATTTAATAATGTGCACCAAGCTTATGTCATATATCCTGCATTTCACGAATAGACTACCTGTAGATGGCACTAATCAAATACCCCGCAGCCAGCTACGAGGCATAACTTAGCTTCTTTTTAGCAAGTCCGCCCCAAGGGGCGGGGTATTTGACCCTCGCAGCAATCGTCAAATGAGAGCAGGCTCTCGCCTGGCTCGCTGCTTCGCGGGAATAAATGAATGGAGGCTGATTATGGCAGTATTTAAACGAATTGTTTCATATGTATATTCTTACGATGGAGAAGTCAAAAGGAATAATATTGGATTTGCCAGGCTGGAACAGCGCGGCTCTGTCTGGAAAATGATGGTGAGTCTAAGATGCGGGCTGGAGACCTCCGCTTCTATCTATATATTCTGCCGCAAATCCGGAGAAATTTTTGCAGCACCCATCGGAGAAATTTCATTTCAGGGGGGAAACGGTATTTTTAAAAGCGAGACTTCCGCTCCGGAAATTTTTGGCACCACTCTTACAATAGATGATTTAAACGGCATGCTGGTTGCCGCTGAAGAAACGCTGTTGTTTGGAACAAGCTGGGATGACGATGAAATTCATCCGGCGAATATCTCATACATAACTCTGGACGAACTGAACCAGAAAATGCAGGAGGAGGCCGACACTGCATGGCAGACGGAAACTTCCGAAGAGACTTCCGGAAAAAATACCGCATTTGTAAAGCAAATTCCCGGGGAAGCGGACTGGAATTCTTCCGACAATGAACAGCCGGAGATGGAGGCAGAAAATATAGCGTGGGAGGAACATCAAGAAGGAAATGCAGACAATACCCTTCTTCGGGAACAGGATGCGCAGGAAATTGAAGAAACACGCCAGCAGGATGAAGACGCAGATATTGCCAGAGAAACTGCCCGGGCAAATAAAGCGGCATCTGCTGCCGCTGAATCTGCCGTTACAAAACAATCCGAAATGGAAGCAGAAGAAATTCCTTCCTCTATGCCGGACAATATAGCTGAACAACTGTTATCCCTTTTTCCGCAGATGTTTCCTTTCGAAGGAGACCGTGTGCTTGACTCCGTGCGTATGGAATTACAGGATTTAAGTTATTTCCCAATGGAAAGCTGGGTCCTCACTGGAAATACTTTTTTACTTCACGGCTTTTACTGCTATCGGCACCTGCTGTTTTGCAAACGCCGCATGGCAGACGGAACACTTGCATATGCCCTGGGTATCCCCGGCATTCATCATGTCCGTGATGAAGCCTTTGCCGGTATGTTTGGCTTTACAGAATTCCAAAGCCTGAAAGATACCTCGGATACTCTGGGCGAATACGGATACTGGTTTATGCCTTTGTTTAACGGGGATGGGGCAATGCTTTCACTGCGTCCGTAAGCCAGTCCCCATCGATGCTCTCGATTTCTCCCCTGTCGGCTGCCGCTGCAATCTCCGGATTCAACGGCATCCTGCCCAGTACCTGCAAACCGTTCCGGGCGGCGACTTCCTCCACATGGCTTTCTCCAAATACGGAAATCTGCCTGCCGCAGTCCGGACACTCCACATAACTCATATTTTCCACCAGACCATAAATGGGTACATTCATCATTTTTGCCATTTTTACTGCCTTCCCCACAATCATGGACACCAGCTCCTGGGGGGAGGTCACAACGATAATACCGTCCACCGGCAAAGACTGGAACACCGTGAGGGGGACATCCCCTGTTCCCGGTGGCATATCCACAAACATATAATCTACATCCTCCCAGATTACCTCTGACCAGAACTGTTTTACAGTTCCTGCAATGATGGGCCCGCGCCAGATAACCGGGTCTGTCTCATCCGGCAAAAGAAGATTCACACTCATAATCTGGATACCCGATTTGGTTACACAGGGCAGCAGGCCGCTCTCATCCTCTGCTGCTTTTTCTTTCACGCCAAACATTCTGGGTATGGAAGGTCCCGTCACGTCTGCGTCCAAAACAGCTGTGCGGTGACCCGCTTTCTGACAGCTGCTGGCTAACAGGGAAGACACCATGGATTTTCCCACGCCTCCCTTGCCGCTGACAACAGCAATTACTTTGCGGACAACACTTTTCTCGTGTGGCTTTTCCAAAAAACTTTCCGGCTTTCTCTCGCTGCATGTCTCCCCGCAGGAAGAACAATCATGATTACACGAACTCATCACTCTTCACTCTTTAATCCTTTCTTCTTTTCCCTTAATTCTTTAAAAAACATGGACAACTGGCTCTGGCACTCCTGCCCCAGCACATCCTTTTCAAATTCTACCTGGTGGTTAAACCGGGGCTCGTTGAGAATATTCAGCACACTGCCTGCACAACCAGCCTTTGCATTCATCGCACCCACCACCACCCGGTCAATCCTGGCCTGGACAATGGCTCCGGCGCACATGGGACAGGGCTCCAGGGTAATATACATGGTGCAGCCCTCCAGACGCCAGTCCCCCAGCTTTTTGCTGGCTTTGCGGATTGCCTCAATCTCTGCATGTCCCAGCGTACTGCCCGACGCATTGCGCTTGTTATATCCCCTGGCAATAATCCTGCCCTCATGGACAATCACACAGCCGATGGGCACTTCCTCTATGGCATAGGCCCTGGCACTTTGTTTTAACGCCTCCCGCATAAATTTCTCATCCTGGGTCAAAGAATCACCCCTTCCTGCGTTCCCTGCGAATCCATTCCTTATCTTCCTCTGTAATTCTTCTGGATTCTATACATTTTTGCAGTGTCTTCTTATATGTTTCCCTGTCAATGGGATGAGCAGTCAAAAATGTCTTTGTCTTTTCCGGGAATTTTGCCCATGCCGTAGCATATGCCCACGCCACTGCCATGCTGGCATAATATTCCCTCACATCCAGTATCTGCAGCACTTCCAAAACTTTATCTATATATTCCTCCACAAGAAAATGAGACATCAGCATGACCGCCACCACACGCACCTCATACTCCTTCCCGCTGTCCTTGTATTCCATCAGAAAATCCCAGACTGCTTCCCGGTTTTTTTCTGCCAGATGGAAGGTGGTACAAAAAGAATCATTGACAGACCAGTTGTCAATCCGTGGAATAAAACGCCGGACCTCCACAAGTACTTCTTCCAACGGCGCCTTCACGTATCCGAGAATCATCCCCTGTAGCATAACCTCTTCAAAATACTGAAACTCTGTCCGGGAAAGATACTCCCTCCAATCCTCCGCTGCCATCTGTTTTGCCATGACCCGCAGCTTTGGCAGACGGATTCCCAACATATTTTTCACACCGGGAATCAAGGCCGCACTAAACGCCTTGTAATCCTGTTCCGCCAACCCTGCCAGCCTCTCCCGTACCTCTTCCTGTGTCATCATCCTGTATATCCTCCGAAATATTTCTTCCTTCTGCAAGCACGCCCAGTCCGCTTATCATTATATCATTCTGAATTGACCTTCTCAACCTAAATAATTTATCTCTGTACAAATTTTACGCATCTGCATTTGCAATTATATATTTTAAAACACCATTGTATACAAGTATAAATTGTGATATGCTAATTTTGTATAATCGAAAAAAGTCCGGGTGTGATTTCCCATTGTTAGATGCCCTCTAGTACTACAAAGGAGCGATGCCCTTATGAACACAATAGAAGTGCTCACTTTATTGCTAGTAGTTTTTGCGGCTTTGGCTTACATAGACCATCATTATGACAAAAAGAAATAAGCACCCCTAACCGCCTAAAGTTCTGAGTGCTTATCGCTTTTGATAACGAAGAGAAACACGCTTTGCGAGTTTCTCACGTTCGCGGGCGCGTTCAAATATCTTGCG
>CAZSGT010000048.1:0-9143 GCA_964606215.1 uncultured Lachnospiraceae bacterium | reverse complement strand
CATGCTCCGCACTAAGCTTCCTGCACTTGGAGCTTAACTCCGCCACGGAAATACCCGGCGTGTCATCGATAAACATGGAGGAACCGCCCAGACGGATTACGCTGTCCGTCAGTTTCACCCATTCCTCATCCTCTAAATTACCCGTCCGGATTTTCTGGGAATCCACCTTTGCATTCATAGCAAGCAAACGCTTCATCAACTGCTCCTTGGACATCTCCAGGCTGAATATGACAGTGGGCACCTTTTCCTTTACGGTAATGTACTCTGCAAGATTGAGCACAAATGCCGTTTTTCCCATAGACGGTCTTGCCGCCACCAAAATCAAATCCGAGGGCTGTAATCCCGCCGTCTTATAATCCAAATCCCGGAACCCAGTAGAAATGCCGGTAACGCTGCCGTAATTTTTTGACGCCGCCTCAATACTTTTCAGCGCATTCATGGCAATGACAGAAATGCTCTCAAAATCTTCTGCCGCTCCGTTCCGCTGCAGATTAAAAATCTTTTTCTCCGCATCCTGCAGCATTTCCTCCACCGGAATGCGGTTCATATATCCTTCTGTGGCAATCTCTTCCGCCGATTTGATAAGCTTTCGGAGAATTGCCTTTTCCTTTACAATATCCACATAATACTTGATGTTGGCAGAGGTGGGCACGCTGGAAACAATCCCACTGATAAACTCCACACTGCCAAGCTCCGGTGGAACTTCCATGGTCTTTAGCTTGTCCGACAGCGTAACCAAATCTACCGCTGTCCCCTCCCGCTCCATCTGATACATGGCATCAAACAGCACAGAAAACTGACGCTGGTAGAAGTCCTCCGGTATCAGCTTCTCCACCGCAATCACGATAGCATCCTTATTCAAAATCATTGAGCCGATAACCGAGCGCTCTGCCTCCACGCTGTGGGGCGGTGTCCTCTTAATTACATTTTCATCCATAGACAAGCCTCCAAACCGGTCTTATGCCTCTTTCACAATCACCGTAAGCTCCCCGGTCACATCCTTGTGCAGCTTCACTGCCACATGGAATGTTCCTGCCTGTTTAATCGGAATCGTAAGCTGCATTTTCTTTTTATCCAAATCATATCCCAGCTGGTCCTTTGCCGCCTGGGCAATCTCTTTCGTAGACACGGAGCCAAACGTCCTTCCATCCTTGCCGGACTTAATGGACAGCGTCACAGACTTATCCTTTAACTCCTCTGCAAAGGCTTTTGCCTGCTCCAGTTTTTCCTTGGCAATCTTAGCGTCATTTGCCTTTTGCAGCTGCAAATCATTCTTATGTGCCGCCGTGGCCTCCACGCCAAGTTTCTTTTTGAGGATAAAATTCCGGGCGTATCCGTCGTTCACCTTCACAATTTCTCCCTTTTTTCCCAGTGACTTCACATCTTCAAGTAAAATAACTTCCATCTAAATCTCCCCTTCTTCCTTCATCTGGTCAATAGTCTGGCGAATAATATTCTTCGCCTCATCTATGGTTGTGTCTGCAATCTGGGCACCAGCTGCATTTATGTGTCCGCCGCCCCCAAGCCGCTCCATCATCACCTGGACATTCAGCTCATCAATGGACCTGGCACTGATATAAATCTTTCCGTTGTAGTTTGTAAGCACGAACGAAGCCCGCACTCCCTTAATTTCCAAAAGCTCGTTGGCAATCTTTGCACCCACCACCGTGGGACTGTCAATTCCTTCCGAGCCACTCTCCGTAATGGCAAATTCACCGTAATACAATTCCGTATTCTGGATTGCCTGGCCACGAATCTTATACTCATCAATATCTGTCCGGAACATCTTGCGGACACGGATGGCATCTGCACCGTTGCGCCGCAGATAGGCCGCCGCCTCAAAGGTACGCACGCCCGTCTGGTTACTGAAGTGGTTGGTATCTATTAAAATACCAGCATACAAAGCCTCTGCCTCAATGGAGCGAAGCCGCAGCCCTCCTCCAATATACTGTGCAATCTCGGAAACCATTTCACATACGGAAGATGCATAGGGCTCCAGGTAAAACAGGACTGCATTCTCCACATCTTCTCCCTGCTGTCTGTGATGGTCCAGAACCACAATAGAATTGGTCAGCGTCAGCAGTTCCGGGCACTCTGTATAATTTGCCTTGTTGGTGTCTACCACAACCAGCACCGTATTTTCATCCACAATCTCCATGGCCTGCTCACCGGTAACAATCATATCATCTTCATATTCCGGATTGTTCAGGAAACGGTCCACCAGCGGACGGACGGAATTGGATACCTCGTTAATCACCACGTGTGCCTTGCGGTTCAGGGTCTTGGCTATACGGTAAATTCCCACGGACGCACCAAAAGAATCTGCATCTCCAATGGAATGTCCCATAACCACAACTTTTTCCTTGCCCTCAATCAACTCGCGCAAAGCATGTGCCTTCACACGTGCCTTTACACGGGTATTTCTCTCAATCTGAACGCTCTTTCCACCATAATATTGTACTCTGTCGCCTTCTTTAACCACCGCCTGGTCTCCGCCGCGGCCCAGTGCTAAATCAATCGCCTTCCTGGCATTCTCGTACCGTTCCTGGTAAGTGGCGTCACTGACTCCGATACCGATACTGATTGTCACGGACATCTCGTTACCAATATTGATAGCTCGAATCTCCTCCAACAAATCAAAACGGGTGCTCTGCATATCCGTCAGATATTTCTGCTTACAGACAAATACATATTTGTCCTTCTCCATTTTCTTAATAATAGCATCAATGCTGGACATATATTTATTAATTTTTCGTTCCACCAATGCACCTAAAAGAGAACGGCGCACTTCATCGATACTCTCTAAGGATTCGTCGTAATTATCTATATACAGGAGCCCCACCAACAGGTTCTCCTCTTTTTTCTCAATCAAGTAATTTGCCAGCTCCGTCTCATCATAAACAAACATGGTGATAAATACGTTATCGCTGGTCAGACTGTCCAAATCCAGCTCTTCCAGACCGGCGTTTTCCTGTATACTCCCAGTCTCCATCCGACGCAGAACAATCTTAAAATTCTTGTCCTCCATCTGAACATGCAGTTCCTTGTCTTCTGCATCCTTCGGCAACGTGTCCTCCGTCACCTCCGGAAAAATATTTCCTATACTTTTTCTGGCTGCTTTTTTATTCTCCGCAATCTGATAAAACTCATCATTTGCCCAGAGCATGTGCCCGTCTCCATCTAAAATCGCAAAGGGCAGAACCATTTCCTTTAATACCTGTTTTTGTATGCGCCCAAAATCCATGGCATACTTGGTCAAATCCCTCTGCAGTCCCTTTCGGTTCCATCCGTAAATCATTGCAACGATGATACCGTAAACCAGCACATAAGCAGACATAATCATGCCCGCCCGGACATTGATAAAATAAATATGAAGGTTCATGCACAGTAAAAGCAAAACCAGTACAAGGGGCCACCTCAAATATGCTCTCAATGTTCCCTGATATTTTACCTTATTACTCATCACATTGACTCCTGTTTCCCATTCAAAAAAGTGTAAACCTATTGTAATAAAGGGTGTCTCGATGATGAGACACCCTCGTGATACACTACACAGTCAAGATTATTCCACTGTGTAAGGCATAAGAGCAATGTGTCTTGCACGCTTTACGGCAACCGTAAGTGCTCTCTGATGCTTTGCACAGTTTCCGGTAATTCTTCTAGGAAGAATTTTACCTCTCTCTGATACATATCTCTTTAATTTGTTTACATCTTTGTAATCAATTCCTGCGTATTCTTTATCTGCACAAAATGCGCAAACTTTTTTTCTTCTGCGAACGGTTCTTCTCCGCATTGGAGCACCGTCCTTATCGCCCTTGTTGTATGGCATAATCGGAACCTCCTTTTAACTAGTTAAACGGCAAATCTTCTTCGATACTGTTTGGGATATTCATGAAACCATCATCCGGTGCACTGGCAGGTTCCGGATGTCCGCCGCCAAATCCACCGCCTGTATTGCCTGCGGCTGCATTCTTGCTCTCTGCGAACTCCTGCTCCTCCACTACAACCTCTGTTGTGTATACCTTGTTACCGTCCTTGTTGGTATAACTACCAGTCTGGATACGTCCACAAGCCACAATCTTGGTTCCCTGTTTCAGATAATTCTCAGCAAACTCTGCACCTCTGCCAAATACGACACAGTTAATGAAATCTGCTGTCTGGTCATCTCCCTGCCGTTTAAATCTACGGTCTACTGCAAGTGTATATCTTGCGATGGTCAGTGGGTTGTCTCCCTGGGAATACCGAATCTCCGGGTCTCTGGTGAGACGTCCCATCAAAATTACTTTGTTCATGAGGAAAACCTCCTTCTCCTACGCGTCCAGTCTGATGCATAAGTATCTGAGTACATTGTCAGTAATGATAACGACATGCTCAAGCTCGCCCGGAACGTCTGCCTCAGAATCAAAGTGGATAAAGTAGTAGAAACCTTCACTCATTTTCTGAATGTCGTAAGCTAATTTCTTCTTACCGGTCTCTTCAACATCTGTGATTGCACCGCCAAAACGGGTAATATACTCTTTTACCTTTTCAACGGTAGCGTTTCTTACATCCTCTTCGATTGTTGCATCGACAACTAACGCCAATTCGTACTTATTCATAGTTGCCTGTACCTCCTTTTGGTCTCTGGCTCTCTCCATAGCTTCCAGACATTGTGATGATGCCCGTGGACGGCTGTAAACACCGTACTTTGCCCTATCAGGAAAGAACAAGGAAAATTAACGTATCACAGTTGATTATATTACCACGTTTTTACCAGAATTGCAAGTTTTTTCTTCTATCTGCCATAAATACCCCAGTAATTCCTCCGCACGGTTTTCCCATGTATGGTTTCGCAGGGCAAAGTCCCTGGCGTGTGTAATGCGTTCCTGGGAATACTCCGCATCTGCCAGAATCTCGTGAACATCCTCTACCAGGCTGTCCAAATCATCCAGTGCAAAGCGGTGGAAATGCTCCTCTCCAAATGCTTCCTCCAAATACAGGCTGTTGTCGGTCACCACCAGACTGCCGCAAAGCATTGCCGAACAAATACGGTCATGGGAACCCGCCTTAAACCATGGCATAATATTTAAAGATACTTTCGAGTCTGCCATCAATTCCAGACTCTCCGCAAAACGGGCGCCATGATGCCGTACCGCCCTGCCGTCAAAGTCATCCCAGCCGTTGCCATACACATCCACACGAAGTCCTCCCTCTCCCAGCGCCCGAATCACCTTGTCCCGGTAATACGCGCGAACATATGCATCCACATCTTTCATCTTTGGCAGCCACTGTGCCACTGCCTCGTCGTCAGATGTATATCCCACCTCCTGCAGCACATCTTTCAAAGCCGTCTCTATAGTCTGCCTGTCCTCTTTCAGAAGCCGGTCCACCATGCGCTCCATAAGCATAGACTCTGTGCCGTCTGCCTCCTTTATCCTTTTCATAACCAAATCCGGCTTTATGTACGTCCCCAAAAAGGAAATGTCCATCCGCTTCTCCTCGAAAGGAATCTGCCTTACAGACTGGCATCCACCGTGGGGCAAAAATACTGTGCGCCATATATTTGGATAATGTGTTTCCACGTATTCCACATGCAGCCTGTCCGGACAGAGCACCACAATCCTGGGAAATCCATGCTTTAACTCCTCATCAAACCACATGGGGTGTTTCATAAGCATAGTACAGTACACGGTCTCCGGTCTTAACAGGCGGCGTCCAATCTCCGAATCTTTCTCCAACAGCATACCATTAATCGCAAATATCATATCGTACGCAATCTCCCGGCTCTCCTCCATAATCTGTCCCACCGATTCTTCATCATCGGTATCTAACATAGAAACCCGGATTTCATGTTCTTCAAAACATTCAGACATCTCCATAATAAAATGGTTTACCGAGTCATAGTCTGAATCTTCACGTACAATCAATATGTGATCCAAAATGGCATCTCCTCCTTTTGATTTCCTATTCGAGAACAAAGAATCCCGCCGGCGGGATTCTCCGCGCCGAACGCGTTCACGAAGTGATAATTTCCTAACGCGTGAGTGTGCATCCCTGCGGAGCATTTTTTATCGAATAGGCGCCATTTCCTATTCGATAAAAAACGGGAAACCTGCAGGTTTCCCGTTCAAAATAATGCGGAAGATGGGACTTGAACCCACACGAGCGCAATGCTCACAAGATCCTTAGTCTTGCTCGTCTGCCAGTTCCGACACTTCCGCATGCCGTCTACAGCTCCCTGCACACGCACTAGACATTTTATCATGCGCATATGAAAATGTCAATACCAAAATTTCCCGAATCGAGAGTAGTTTCACATACTAACACATCAAAAAACCTTTACTCCAATTTTCCCTCTACAAAGGCATTCAAGATATTTTGCGGAGCATCATAATAAAAGCTGCTGTTGAAATCCTCAATCTTCGGACTGACAAAAGAATTATACGCCGCAAACAAAGCATCTACAATATCCATGTTCTTTTCTCTCGCAACGCCCAAAACAAGTCGCTTATAAACTTTACCTATATCCCAATGGCTGGGAACCGCATATTTTGCAGTTCCGACACAATCAAATGTCCCCTCTTTAATTCCCGCCTCCTCTATAAAATCCTTACTGACACGGTCAATATTATCACTGTGATAAACATCTGCCAAATCGTATATTTTAGCTACCGTTGCCTTACCCAGCGCATTTACAACATCGCTTCTTCTGTTTTTCGTTTTCCTTGCAATGTAATCAATGAGACTGCAGGTAAAAAATAAATCATTTTCCTTTTTCCCTTCGCGTCCCTCCATCATTTCATACCTCCTCACTTGATACAAACTCCAGACACTTCAGTGCAGCAGGTGTGCAAAAGTTAATCTGGTGGGTAGGATATTTAAATCTTGCCATACTCCAGAATTGCTCCCGCGTAATGATACCGTCCATATAATCTGCAATAAAGTTGTATATTTGGTCATTTGCCATTGCCCCAATGACAATATCGTAATCATGTGGTTTTCCATGCCGGCAGTCTATAATAAAGTCCAACCACTCTTCTGTCATATCTTTAAACTCCAGTATGTCAAGGTTTATATCCATACGCACTGTATATGTATTTACAATGCCTGTATCATAGCGCCTTGCCCAGCGCTGTGCCTGTTCACGAATAATTGTACAGTAAAACCCCACACCAAAATCTTTTGTATTTTTACCATTTATAATTTCTGGTTCTTTCACCGTCATATAGCTACCGTGATATACTGTCATTTTTCCCATAATGCCCTCTCCGTTCTCATTCTTTTTCTACGCCAATCTATCTCCCATTTACTCCCGTTCTTTCGTAAACCCTCGAAAATTCTTCTCCACAGTTTTTCTGGGCAGCATCAACTGATGCCCGCATCCCATACACCGCAAACGTATATCCATTCCCACCCGCAAAAGCTCCCAGTCATTGTTTCCACAGGGATGCTGTTTTTTCATTTTAATCCGGTCGCCCACCTGCAAATCCATTGCCATGCACATTCTCCTCTCCAAATTCTGTTCTATATATCCTCATGATATCCTCATGTCATTATACTCTCAAATCTTCTGTCGTACATCAACCCACCCAGCCTTCCAAAGCACAAAGCCTTTAAAACAATTATACTAAAATCCCGCTTTTCCCGCAAACATTTTATTTTTTACAAAAACTACTTGCAATATTTCTCCATCTGTTGTAATATAATAATCACATAACATAGTTTTAAAAACTACATGTCAGATTTGCAAATTATTTCATGTAGTTCCAAATCTTTCATGTTGAAAAGGAGGTTGCCTATGAATACATTTACTACAGCACCAGAAACTACGAACTCCGCTTCTACCCGGTTTTTTGTCAAAGACCCCGGAAGCGCCCTGACACATTTTTTAGGAATGCTCATGACTGCCAGCTTTGCACATCCACTGTTTAAGCGTACTGCAGAGTACGGCGGTTTACAAAATACATTTTCCATGGCGGTGTTTCTGCTAACCATGTTTTTCTTGTATACGGCAAGCACCAGCTACCATACCTTTGATATTTCCAAAAATGTCAACCGCCGTCTGAAAAAGATGGACCATATGATGATTTCCATCATGATTGCAGGCAGCTACACTCCAGTCTGTCTCATTGTTTTAAAAGAATCCGTTGGTATTCCGATGTTCATTGCCATCTGGTCCTTTGCCCTGGCAGGAATCATCATCAAAGCTTTTTGGATTTACTGCCCCAAATGGTTTTCTTCTATTTTATATATTGCCATGGGATGGACCTGCATATTCGGCTTCAAACCCTTGCTTGCCATTTTACCGTTTCAGGGATTTATGTGGCTGCTTGCAGGCGGAATTATGTATACGGTTGGAGGCGTTATCTACGCCATCAAGCCAAAGCTCTTCCACAAAATGACGAAAAATTTTGGAAACCATGAAGTATTCCATTTATTCGTCCTTGCTGGCAGCATCTGCCATTTCATCTTTATGTATAACTTTGTAGCATACATGAAATAAGAATACAGTACCTGCCACATTTTTTCCATATAAATAACATTTTTCTGCCACACAAATAACCTGTTTTTGTCATGTTTTACCTATATTCTTGAATTGTATTACTAATTAATAACACATACGCTGTGTGAAAATACCATTCACGAAAGGGAATAATACATGAAAACAAAACAGGTTATTGAAACATTACAGGATTTCATTTCTCCCAGAATACGCAAAAAAGCCAAACAATGGCTAAAAAAACAAAATAATAATCCAGCAGACAATATTGTTCTTCGCGGTGGCGGCTGGGTTGCCAGAAAAAGCAGCCATCTCATTTCCCGCTTTTACCCTGACGCCCCTCACACCCTGTCCGGCAATTTTAAGAAAATACATCCTGTGACAGCAGTGTCCAGGGCAAAGGACTTCTTCATCCACAATCAGGCAGCCAGTGGAAAATACTCTTTTCATCTGCCTCTGGTTATTATGAATCCATATGGGTACACACCTTTGACAGCCCTTGCTGTTTTCACCACCAGGCACGCCTGCAGGATTCGCTGCACCGTGCCGTCCAGAGATGGCATAAAAGATGTCCGTACCACCAGTGACAAACAGACCGCCCACTGCGTGCCCATTCTGGGTTTATATCCCGACAGCATGAACACCGTGACTCTGGAGATGTTAG